>JAYVLW010000300.1:0-3839 GCA_043759315.1 Myxococcales bacterium | reverse complement strand
GTCGATGTCGGCGGGGCAATCGACGTCGCCGCGCTTCTGCTCGGCCACCTCCTCCGCCGTGGCCACCTTCTCCGGCTGGTTGCCGCGCCCCGAGCTCGGATCGGGCAGCCCGACGCCCTCGTCCTCCGAGCTGCACGCGAACATCAGACCGACGATCAGCGCGGCCCACAAGAGATTCGACTGCGACACAATCGACCTGTTCGACATGCGTTCTCCGTCTCGCCGCGCGCGCGTTGCACGCCGGCATTCAAGGCTTTCGGTGCTGGCGTCCGGGAGCACGCGGCCGACGTAGCGATACCAGCCCTGCTTCGCATAATGGGAATACCACTCGCCGGTGATCGTGTCACCCGCCGGCCTGCCGCGGATCTGGGAGTGCGGACCTTGTCTGGGCGGCGGCCCGGACTGCGATCGCATCGATCGTGACGCCGTGGACCCCCTCGGTGAGTCCGGAAAAGCGCAGGGTCGTCGACGGCGAATCTGCGACGAAGGCCAGGTTGAAATACTGGAGCGAGTTGAAAGGAGTGGGCGCACCGTGCTGCAGATCCACGTGCAGGAGCGTCGTCGTGCCGATCGCCTCGACGCGGGCGCGGGCGGGCACCGCGCCGATCCGGTTGTTCCGGCCATATTGGAAGGTGAGCGTGTAGCGCTGCCCGGGCGTGGTGGGGAACGACGTCGACATCACCCCGGCGCCCGGACTGCCGGCGAGGTCGACCCTCTGCGTCCCGTCCCCGGCAACCACCTCGTGCCGCGCCATCGGCGCCAGACCGGGTCATGCTGCGGACGGCTCGGCCGACCGAGGCAAGGTACAGACGTCCGTGTTGGGCCGCATGCGCCCCAGAGTCAGCCGTCAGCGGTGCTTGGAGCAGTCTTCCGCTTCGTCGGGGAGCGCGAGTGAGCACGGATCGGGGACATGGAGCAGGCAGATCTACTCCACGTACTCGCACGACACGTCATCCCACTCGCGCTCGTGCCCGACTACACCGGCGATGCGGCGGGCCCCGCCGGCGGAAACGCCGCGTCCCGGCGGCGTCGTCACGCGGGCGTTCTCGAGCCGGCGGCATCGCACGATCGAGGCTCGTACGACACCGCCGTACGCGATTCACCGGCCTAGTATAAGATCAGGAGGGATTCGCCCGGCCCGCCAGGACGGCCAGAACTGCTTGCCCGGACGGTCAGCGAAGGTGGGCCCTATGGGGCAGACGAGGATCGGCATGCGAGAGGGACGATCGCGAGAGGACGTCACGCTTTCGTCGTGTCTCATCCTGCCTCTCGTCTCGTACCTCGAGCGGAGCGGATTTCCGCCCGCACCGATCCTCGCGGCCGTCGGAATCGCCCGCGAGGATCTCCTCGTCGCCGGCGCGCGCGTTCCCCACGAGCAGGCGATGAAGCTCTGGAGCGAGGCCGTCGTGGCCACGGGAGATCACCAGATCGGTCTGCACGTGGCTCGGCAAGTCGACGACGGCGTGATGGACCTGATCGAATACCTGGCCCGCTGCAGCCACACGCTCGGCGAGGCCTTCGGTCGCACGCGCACCTACTTCGGACTGCTGCACGACGAGGTCACGTTTCGTTTCGAGCGGGACGGCGAGCATGCGACGCTGCAGAACGAAGTGCCCCCGGGCCTATCGATCGCCCCGGCCTACAGCGAGAATGCCCTCGCCTCCACGATCGTGATGATCCGGCGCATGACCAAGAGCGAGATCCCCGTCGTGGCGGCTTATTTCCGACACGAGCCGCCCGAGCACAGCGACGCCTACCGCGAGCTCTTCGGCGAGCGGGTGATCTTTCGAGCGCCGATCGACGCGCTTGTGATTCCGGCAGAATGCCTCGACGCAAAGCTCATCCACGCCGACCCGGCGCTGGCCTCGATTCTCGAGCGCCACGTGCAGATGCTGATCGCGACGGCCCCACCCGTCTCGCTGCGCGCCCGCATCGCACAGCTGATCGGAAACGATCTCGACGGCCACACACCTGCGGCCGAAGACATCGCGCAGCGCTTCCACATGAGCGCCCGCACACTGCGCCGACTCTTGCGCGAAGAGGGCTGCAACTTCCGCGACATCCTCGCGGAAGTCCAACGCGAGCTCTCCTTCCGGTTTCTGTGCGGCGACCCCGCGGTCTCGATCGGCGAAGTGTCGTACCGAACGGGTTTCTCCGACCCGAACGCCTTCCACCGCGCCTTCAAGCGCTGGACCGGTCGAACGCCGGGAGAGTTCCGCGCCGGATCGAGACAGGGTCGCGCGGAAGGAAGCGGATGAGCGCGGCGTCGTAGAGCGTGATCGACCAGAACGCCCTTGCCGAGCGTCGTGTGCGTGGCAGGCTCCCGGTCGCGCGGGCGGGTCGGCCGCGTGGGGGGTCGGTGGCATGGCGCAAGCGTTGACGACGAATGCAAAGGCGTTGGACATCAATCTCGATCCCGGGCGCTACGGCAGCTTTGCGGAGATCGGCGCCGGTCAGGAGGTCGCTCGCTGGTTCTTTCGAGTCGGCGGCGCGGCGGGCACGGTCGCGAAGACGATGTCCGCCTACGACAAGAAGGTGAGTGACGCGATCTACGGAACGAATCAGCGTTATGTGTCGAGCGGGCGCCTCGAGGCGATGCTCGACCACGAGTACGACTTGAACATCGAACGACTCGATCTGGATCGCGGCGCGAGCACGGCGTTCTTCGCGTTCGCGGATACGGTCTCGGCGCAGAACTTCCGAGGGGACGCCGATTGCCATGGCTGGATGGGGATCCGCTTCCAGATCCAGCCCCAGGGCGAGGCGAGCCAGGTCATCCTGCATGCGCGGATGCTCGATCGGGACGCGTTCATGCAATACGAGGCGCTCGGGATTCTCGGCGTCAATCTGGTCTTCGGCGCCTCCCGCCTGTCTCACGATCCCGACGGGCTGATCGGATCGCTGCTCGACAACCTCGGCCGCGATCGGATCGAGATCGACCTGGTCGAATTCTCCGGGGCGGGATTCCAGAGCGTCGACCATCGTCTGATCAGCTTGCGACTCGTCGAGCTCGGCCTCAGCAAGGCAGCGATGTTCTCGGCCGAAGGCGCGGTCCTGCGGCCCTCGGAGATCCTCTACAAGCGACCCGTCCTCCTCCAGAGAGGCCGCTTCAATCCCCCGACCACCGTTCATATGGACATCCAGCGGCGGGCGCTGGAACGCTTCTGCGAAGACCCGGACGTGGATCGGGAGCAGGTCGTATCGCTCCTCGAGATCGACCTCGCCGAGCTGCGCGAGTCGGGTCGAGGCAGCGACCGGGACTTTCTCGATCGCGTCCGCGCGCTCACCGCGGGCAACCAATCCCTCCTGATCTCGGACTACTCGGGCTACTTCCTCGTGGCCGAGCATCTCGCGCGCTACTCGGCGATGCAGATCGCGTTGGCGATCGGCATCACGAGCTTTCTCGAGGTCATGAACGAGGAACGCTATCTGGACCTGCGCGGTGGCATCCTCGAAGCGTGCGGACGACTCTTCGGAATGGGCGTACGGCTCTACGTCTATCCGGGCATCGACCGCGAAACGGGGCGAAGGCTCGAGCTCGGCCATCTCGAGATGTCGTCTTCGATGGCGACGCTCTTTCGATACCTGCTCGAAAAAGGCTATGTCAGGCCCCTCGACGGACTTCCCGATGAACGCTTGCGCGTCGGATCGGACGAGGTGCTCGCCCTGCTCCGCCGCGACGAGCCGGGCTGGGAGTCGTTCGTCGATCCCGATGTCGCCGCCACGATCAAGCGCGAGGGGCTCTTCGGCTTCGTCGGGCGGACCGAGACCTGATCCGGCCGCCTGGCCTGCCATGAGGAGCGTGCGAGATGGAGCGACGCGAGGTAAGGATGAGCGCG
>JAYVLW010000299.1:0-3184 GCA_043759315.1 Myxococcales bacterium | reverse complement strand
GACGGTTCGACGCTCCGGTTGCGCGCCCCGAACAGCTACATCCGAGCCTGGTTCGAGCAGAATTTTCTCCCCACCGTGATGGAGGAGATCCGGGAGTTGGGCTCGACCGACCAGGTCCGCGTCGAGTGGGAGCCGGACGCCCCCAGCGAGAACGTGGCGGTCGAGGACGTCCCGGTGGTCCAGGCGCTCGCCTCCTCCCCATCCCTCCCGGTACCTCCGGTCGCGAGGCCGGCCCCGGTGATCACCGCGAGCGAGCCCGTCGAGGACGTGATGGTCGCCCCGGAGGCGGCCTCCCTCAATCCTCGCTACAACTTCGACACGTTCGTCGCCGGTCCGTCGAACCAGCTCGCGTTCGCGGCATCGCAGGCCGCCGCGTCGAGCTATCCGCCGAAGTACAACCCCGTGTTCATCTGCGGAGGCGTCGGCCTCGGCAAGACGCACCTCCTCCACTCGATCGGTCACCAGCAGCTCGCGAACCGGCCGGGCGCGCGCATCGTCTATCTCTCGAGCGAACGGTTCATGAACGAGTACGTCCAGGCGATTCGCACGGGCAAGATGCACGAGTTTCGCCGCAACTACCGCGAGGGCATCGACGTTCTGCTGATCGACGACGTCCAGTTCCTCGCCGGAAAAGAGAGCACCCAGGACGAGTTCTTCCACACGTTCAACGCGCTCCACGAGAACCACAAACAGATCGTCCTGACCGCGGACCGCAAGCCGCACGAGATCTCGGACATCGCGGACCGCCTTCGCACGCGCTTCGCGTGGGGGCTGCTCGCCGATATCGAGCCGCCCGAGCTCGAGGTCCGCATCGCGATCCTGCGCAAGAAGGCCGCGGTCGAGGCCGTCCAGCTTCCCGACGACGTCGCGCTCTACATCGCATCGTCGATCAAGAGCAACGTTCGCGAGCTGGAAGGCGCGCTGATTCGCCTGGCGGCCTATGCCTCGCTCTCGAAGCGTCGCATCGACCTCGAGTTCGCGCAGGAGACCCTCGGAGCGGCGATCACGCGTCCTCGCGAGATCATCACCGTGGACAGCGTCATCAAGAGCGTGGCGAGCTACTACGGCCTCAAGCCGTCGGACATCAAGAGCGAGCGCAGACACAAGTCCGTGGCCACGCCACGCGCTGTGGCGATGTACCTGTCGCGCCACCACACCAAGGACAGCTACCCGGACCTCGCGCGCGCGTTTGGCGGCAAGCACCACACCACGGTCATTTCGGCCGTGCAAAAGATCATCGAGCGGCTCAAGGACGATGCTTCGCTTCGCTCCGAGATCCACGCGATCGAGTCGATGATCCTCCGATGAGTGCTGTGGCTAACCCTGTGCTGCTGCCTGTGATCTCGTCGTGGACAGATCGGGCGTTCCAGTTTGCCCACAGCTTGCCTGCATGGCATCCACCGATCGCTACCCATGATCCGCGGGTGTCAGACCTACCTGATTAGTCTGGCGTTACAGAAGCTTGTCGCGCTATCCACAGCATCCACAGGACCTACTGCTTCCTACTACTAAAAGATCTTTAACTCTCTAAAGAGATCAGAGAGACGACGAACGAACGAAGGACGAGGGTGACGACCATGGAGTTTCGAATCGCAAAGACCGAGTTCCTGCGCGGACTGCGCCTCGCGCAGGGCATCGCCGATCGCAAGAGCACGATGCCCATGCTCGCGAACGTTCTGCTCAGAACGCAGGGAAAGAATCAGCTCCTCGTCGCAGCGACCGATCTCAACGTCTCGCTCACCGCGGAGCTCAAGAGCAGCAACACGAGCGAAGGCGGAATCACCCTCGGAGCGAAGAACCTCTACGAGCTCATCGCGAACGCCCCAGGCGACGACATCACGCTCAAGAAGGCCGACAACCACTGGGCCGAGATCAAGAGCGGTAAGGTCTCGTATCGCATCGTGGGCATGCCCGACCGTGACTTCCCGAAGGTCCCCGACCATCGCGAGGCCACCTACGCCACGCTCGAGAGCGCCGTGCTTCGCGAGATGATCGAGCGCACGTTGTTCTCGGTCTGCAACGACGAGACGCGGTTCCACCTGAACGGCGTGTACTTCGAGAGCGACGGAAGCAAGAGCCGCATGGTCTCGACGGACGGTCACCGCCTCAGCAAGGTCGAGCGGACCATCGCCAACGGCCCGAAGCTGTCGGCGGGCATCATCATTCCGAAGAAGGGCCTCCTCGAGATCCGCAAGGTCCTCGACGCCGGTCCGTCGTGCAAGCTCGCCATCAAGACGCCGCACCTGTTCCTCGTCCAGGACGACATCGCCATCGCGGTGAAGCTCATCGACGCACAGTTTCCACCGTACGAGCAGGTCATCCCGAAGGAGCACAAGAAGGTCATCACGGTCGATCGCGGTCGCTTCATCGACGCGCTCCGCCGTGCACAGCTGATGTCGTCGGAGACCCGCGGAGTGAAGGTCGCAGCCACCAAGGATGGCATCACCATCACGAGCGACAACCCGGACCTCGGCGAGGTGCGCGAGGAGATGGAGGCCGAGTACAACGGTGACCCCATCGCCATCGGCTTCAATCCGAAGTACGTCGTCGAGTTGCTCACCCAGATGACGTGCGACCAGATCACGATCTCCCTCGGAGGAGAGCTCGACCCGGGCCTGATCAAGCCGCTCACCGGCGATGATTACCTCGGCGTCGTGATGCCGATGAGAATCTAGCTGCGCGTCTTCACCCTCGTCGCTGACGGGGTGCGGAACCTTCGCCCCCTGCAGCTCCAGCCGCGCGAGCGGTTCAACGTGTTCGTCGGCGACAACGGGCAGGGGAAGACCAACCTGCTCGAGGCCATCTACACGATCGCCACGCTTCGGTCGTTCCGCACGGCGAAGCTGACGGACCTCATCGCGTTTGGAGCACCCGAGGCGAGGTTGGGCGCGCGCGTCGTCAAGGACGCGCTGGTGCGTGTCTACGAGGTCGATCTGGCCCCCGGCTCGCGCAAGGTCCGGCTGGACGGGAAGGCCGTACGGCCGCTCGCTCGCTACTTCGGCGGGTTCAACGTCGTCGTGTTCACCCCCGAGGACCTGGCGTTGCCGCGCGGATCCCCGGGCGATCGCCGGCGGTTTCTCGACCGCGGCGTGTTCAACTTCGAGCCCGGATATCTCGCGATCGCTTCGGACTACGACAAGGTGGTGAGAACGCGCAACAGCGTGCTCAAGCAGGCAGGGCAGGG
>JAYVLW010000298.1:0-5076 GCA_043759315.1 Myxococcales bacterium | reverse complement strand
ATCGGCGGCGAACCGATCGACCTGCGCGAGCACCTCATCGAACCGCTGCATCCGGATCAGTGAATCGAGCAAGAGGTTCGCCGCGAGCTCGGCCGTCTCGTGATCGCGGTCGTTCGCGAGCAGCGCGGTCAGCAGGCCGACCGCCTGCGCGTGATCGCCGTGGCGGCGATGCAGCGTGGCGAGGAGGAACTTCGTGCGTGCGAGCTCGTCGCGATCGGTGACGCCGCGCTCGTAGATCGCGAACGCGGCGGCGAGCTTCGCCTCCATCGAGGGCACCGCGATCGCCGCCGGCTTCGCGCGCGCCGCGGCTTCGAGATCGATCGCACCGGCCTGCACGGCGGGTCGGGGATCTATTCCGAGCGCGTTCTTCCACGCGAGCACCGAGATCGTCGCCGCTTCGCGCACGCGCTTCGGGTCGGTCGCCGTGCGCGCGACCTCGAGAAAGGCGTCGGCCGCCGCCGCCCAGCGCTCCGGCTGCAAGCGCGCGTTCGCCTCCGCCTCCGCGCGAGTCCACAGTAGATCCGCGAAGCTCATCGGCGCCCCGTCCTCGGGGAACGCCTCCGCGCGCACCTTGTACAGACGCTCGGCGTACACGAACGTCGCGCCGTCCTTCGCGGACACCGACTGCGCCTGCAGCGTGCGGGCAAGCTCGGCCGACATCGTCGCCGCACGTTCGCGACACTCCTGCGCCTCCCGCGCGACCAGCGCCTTCGCCTTCTCGAGGGCCACGTGCAACCGCACGAGGTTCTCCACCTCGCGCGTCTTGTCGGCCACGCTCGCTGCCGGCACCGTCAGCATCGCGCGCGCCACACTCGCTTGCCACTGGCACACGTGAGGGTTCGTCGGCGCGGACTTGATCAGCTCCTGATAGAGGAACACCGCCTCGGCCGCCTTCCCCGCATCGGCGCTGCGGGCAGCGAGGGTCTGCAGCATGTCGAGGGATCCGGTCGGATCGACGCGCGCGAACGCCTGCGCCGCCTTGTCGACCTTGCCGACCTGCGCGTACGCCTCGACGAAGCCCACCTTGGCTGCGGCATGGATCGGCGTCTGCGACCCGTCGTCCTTCGTCAGCTGGACCGCGGTGAAGAACATCGCGAGCGCATCCTCGTAGCGCACCTGGTCGTACTGGAGCCAGCCGAGGCGGTACGACGCATACGCGTACGCCGCCGATTTCGGGAACTTCAGGACTGCCTGATAACGCGCCTCCGCATCGGCGAGTTGACCCGCCTCGACGTAGTAGTCGGCGAACGCGAGGTGCGCCTCCGCAGCGAACCTGCTCTGCGGGAAGTTCTTGAGCAGCCGGTCATAGACCGTGCGCGCCTCGGTCATGTACTTGGCGCTCTGCAGCGTGTAGCCGTACTCGAACAGGGCGACGTCCATCTTCGGGTAGTTGCGGAAACGTTCGTTCTCGACGAGCGCCTTCCATGTCTTCACGGCCTTGAGCAGCGCGGCGAGCGAGCGCCGCTGATCCTTCCCGCGCAACGTCCGCGTCTGCGCGCCGTACAGCTCCGCGAGGCGGAACAGATAGTCGCTCTTCTCCTCCGCCTCGCTATCGGGCGTCTCCGCGATCAGCTGGATGAAGATCTGCTCCTGCTCCATGCGCGGTGTCGCCGCCAGCGGACCGAGCGACAGCACCGCTTCGGCGGTGAGCATCGGGCGTGGCGCCGGAGTGACCGCCTTGGGCGCCGGCGGCCGCGCCTGCTCCCCCGGCACCGCGATCACGGGCACCGGCTGGGGGCGTGGATAGCGCGGCTGCGCCCCCGCAACCCCGTGGATCCCGACGAGCGCACACACGAGGGCAAGCCGCGACATCATCCCCATGACGCGCGAACCGCCCGGACGATCTATCGCGGATTCCGTGGTATCGACCCGCGTGGCCGACAACCTGTGGGTGTGTATCGATTGCGGGGCGCGTCAGCCCGCCGAGGGCGCCTGCACCGCGTGCAAGCACGAGATGACCCTCGACACGCGCGACGAGAAGGTCCGCGAGCTGATGCACGACGTCGATCTCCGCCTGCGAGATCAGCGCGAGAGCCGAGCGCGGTTCATGGGCGTGCTCGTCGGCATGACCCTGATCTTTGGAGCCTGGATGATCCCCGGCTACTGGGATGCGCGCGGCCGCCTCTACCCGGGCCTCCCGATCTTCGCGGACCAGTGGATCTTCATGGCGCTGATCGGTCTCGGGGTGAGCAAGCTGCTCATGAAGTACGTCGGTCGCGCCCGCTTCCCGTACCTCGACGCGCAGCACAACATCACCGACTGATCACCGCGGCTGCTTCACAGCGCGACGGCGGTCTTGAAGCCGCCGAAGATCATCCGCTTGCCGTCGAACGGCATCTTCTTCGGATCCATCATCGCCGCGAGGCGCGGATCCTTCATCACCTTCGCGTTCACGCGATCGCGCGAGATGCGCGACTTGTACGTGATGAACGAGAACACCACGACCTCGCCGGCCTCGAGCTTCACACCCTGCGGAAACGAGGTCCACTTGCCAGGCTTGACGTCATCGCCGACGGACTCGACGTACGAGAGCGCACCGTGCTCCATCCAGACCTTGCCGGCGAGGCGCGCCATCTTGAGGTAGGCGTCGAGCTTCTTCCTGGGGACCGGGATCACGAATCCATCGATATAGGCCATGCCCGGACCGTACCCCACGCGCGTTTCTCGGGCGTGCCGCTCCCGGTTCGGATATCGTGGCGACGCACAGCTGGTCATGCTGATCGCGCTCAACAAGCCGTACCTGGTGCACTGCAAGTTCACCGATGACCAGGGCCGCCCCACGCTCGCCCAGTTCGGCCTGCCGCCGCGCGTGTACGTGGCCGGGCGCCTCGATCACGATAGCGAGGGCCTGCTGCTCCTCACCGACGATGGCAAGCTCAACCAGCGCCTGACGGATCCGCGGTGGAAGGCACCGAAGACGTATTGCGTGCAGGTCGAAGGAACGGCGACCGAGTCCGCGCTCGCCAGGCTCCGCGAGGGGGTGGAGCTCAACGACGGGATGACGCTCCCGGCGGAAGCGAAGGAGATCGCCGCGCCCGGGTGGCTGTGGCCACGCGATCCGCCGATCCGCGTGCGCAAGACCGTGCCGGATTGCTGGCTCGAGCTGGCGATCCGCGAGGGCCGCAATCGTCAGGTGCGCCGGATGACGGCGGCGGTTGGCCTGCCGACGCTGCGGCTGATCCGCAGCACGATCGGACCGTACGGCCTCGAAGGTCTCGTGCCCGGTGCCTGGAAGCAGATCGAGGTTCGGGGTACCCACTAGCCATGCGCGTCTGGTTGCTCGTGATCGGTCTGGCTGCGTGCGAGAAGAGCAGCCCCGCGCCGGCACCCGAGCCGGTGCCGGCGGATCGCGATCAGCTCCTCTCGGCGATCACCGTGGACATGATCACGTACGCGGAGCACCTGCCGGCGATCCTCCTGGCATTCGATGGTGATTGCGCGGCACACGCCACGCGATTACTGACGCTCGAGCCGCTGGTGTCGTCGATCCGGACGCGATCGGCGGAGCTCTCGCCCGACGAGACGCGTCGAGTGCGCGAGCGGATGGGTGCTCGCAAGACGGAGATCCTCGCCAGGCTCGACGCACAGCTCGCGGAGAAGCACGCGACACGCGCGGACGTGGAGGCGAAGGAAGCCGCGGTCAAGACGGCATGCGCGAACGATCCGAAGGCCACGGACGCGATGGACCGTGTCGGCCTGTTCAAGAAGGCACCGTGAAGACGTACGCACGCTACGTCGCCGTCGGCGACAGCACGACCGAGGGCCTCGACGATCCCGATGGCGCCGGTGGCTATCGCGGCTGGGCGAATCGCCTCGCGGAGCGCGTGGCGGCGCACCAGGGCTCGCTCGACTACGCGAACCTCGGCGTGCGCGGCCGCTGCGCGCGACAGATCATGGACGAGCAGCTCGGTCCGGCGCTCGCGCTCCGGCCGGATCTCGCGACGGTGGTGGCGGGCATGAACGACCTGTTGCGCTCGCGGTTCGTGGCTCGCGAGATCGCCGCCGACATCGGCACGATGCAGCGCGCGCTGATCGAGACCGGCTGCACGGTGCTCACGTTCACGATTCCGGACCTCTCCCATCGGCTCACCCGCGGACCGTTCGCGCGCCTGCTCTCGCGCCGCACGCACGATCTCTGCGACGAGATCCGGGCGGTGTCGCGCGAGACCGGCGCGATCCTCGTCGATCTCGCCGCGCACGAGCTCGCGCGCGATCCGCGCATGTGGAGCCGCGACCGACTGCATGCGAACGCCGAGGGCCACGCGCGCACCGCACACGCGCTCGCGCACGCGCTCGGTCTGCCCGGCACCGACGACAGCTGGCTCGATCCGCTCCCCGAGACGCCGCCGCCGACCTGGCGCGATCGCCTCGCCGACGATCTCGCCTGGAGCCGCGACTACCTGCTGCCGTGGCTGTGGAAGCGGATGCGAGGCCGAACCGCAGGAGACGACCGCAGCGCGAAGCAGCCCGAGCTCGCGCCCGTGCGTCAGTAGCTGTCGTCGAACCAGGCGAAGAATGCGAGCGAGGCCCAGCGCCAGCTCTCGCCCTCCTTCACCAGGATCGCCGCCAGGCGCATCTTCGTCGCCCCGCCTGCCTTCACGGGCAAGCCGACCTCCGCCTTGACGAGCGCGATCGGGAACTTGCCCCAGCGCTTACCCATCGCGGCGACCGGCCACAGCTTCAGCTTGTCCCACGCCGTGACCATCGCCGTCGCGACGGAGCCCGTGCCGTACTCGCCGGGCGCCGTGCCGTTGACCACGATCGTGCCGGTGCTCTGGTTGGCGGCCATCGCGCCACCCTTCGCGAACCACTTCGCCACGACGGCCGCGCTTGTCTTGTCCCCCCTGAGCGTCGGCTTCGCGGGCGCCTTGGCGTCGGCGTCGGCGCGCTCGTAGAGCGTCTTGTCGGGGATCGCGTGGCCGTACATCACGGCGGCGATCTTCCAGCCGCCGTCGTCGAGCGCGATGCCGGCCATGCGCAGCGTCTCGCTCTGGCGCGGGATCGGGCCGTCGGAACCCATCATCGCGACGTCGTAGGTGGCGGTGAACTGCACGTGGAACCACGCCGTCTTCGTGG
>JAYVLW010000297.1:0-4387 GCA_043759315.1 Myxococcales bacterium | reverse complement strand
ACGACCCTGACGTGCGCCGGACCGAGCAGCTGGATCGATCAGGAGACCTACTACGGCTACGACGAGGCAGGGCGCGTGATCAGCGAGACGATCCGCGACAACGTCGGTCGGGGCCCCGAGCAACAGCTGTTCACCAGGACCAAGAACGGCGATCTCGCATCGATGACCACCGTCTCGGGCGCGGTCCTCGGCTGGACCCACGGCTCGGCCACCAGCAACTCCGACTCCGACCTCGTCACCGCCCAGTGGCGGACCAGCGCGGCGACGCCGGTGACCAACGTGATCCAGTGGAACCCGTTCGGCCCGCTCAAGCAGTACAAGCAGCAGAACACGATCACCTCGATCGCCCAACGTACTCGGATCACGCGGAACCTCGCCTACCGGCCGACCGGGCTCTTTGTGGAGGGCCAGACCGGCGGTGCCGTGGCACACTCGGTCGTGCTCGCGGAGGACGTGAAGGGCCGGATCACGAAGCGCGACTACACGCCGAACACCAGCGGCGTGCAGGACTCGTACTTCCGCTACGACGACGAAGATCGGCTGCTGTGCGAGACCACGAACTTCGTGGCCAGCTGCCCGACCAGCGGCTCGAACATCAAGAACGCGCATTCGGCGTCACCGCCGTTCACCCACGCCGGCGACTGGAATCGGCTGCTCCGCCCGAGCGCGGGAACCACGGGGCTGACCCTCGACTTCGCTACCAGCCCGACGAGCCACCAGCTGACGAGCGTGAACCAGCCCGATGGTACGCCCATCCTCGGTACCACCGCGTTCACGTATACCGCCTACGGCGAGCGCTTCACCGACGACAGCTCCACGCTGCTGCACGATGGACGGGCATACAACTACGATCAGCGGCACAACCTGAGCTACGCGTACAGCGAGTTCAAGGCGGGCGGGGTCTGGGGCAACGTGCTGACCACCCAGTCGTCCTTCGATGCCAAGAACCGGCGCGTGTTCAAGACGGTGTCGAGCACGTTCTCCGGCCTCACCTCGAGCTGGTACTTCTACTACGATCCGTTCGATCGGCTAACCGAGGTGCGCTACACGCCGTCCACCGCCGCCCCGACGACCTACACGGTCTACCAGCTGTTCTGGCTCGGCGACCGGCTGACCGCCTACTGGTCGACCAACTATCCGAGCCTCGGGACCAGCAAGAGCTATGTCGGTACCGACGAGACCAACCGGCCGATCGACATGATGAGCTGGCCACCGACTGGTGACGCGACGCGGATCTGGGCGGTCAACCCGAGCGCCTGGGGCTTCGACACAAACGCCGTCGGGCCCGGCGTGTTCCAGCCGATCCTGTTTGCAGGCCAGTACCAGGACTCCGAGGTGCTCGCTTACGAGGACGATGGCGTCACGGTCCACCGACCAGGAATCGTGCTGAACGGATTCAGATCATACGACCCTTTCACCAGCGCATATCTACAGGTCGATCCGTTGATTCATCGGACGTGGAGTTCGTATGGGTACGCGGGCACGGATCCAGTCGGACACGAAGATGCGAAGGGGCTCATGATGAGTGGTCGGTGTGCGGGCTTGTTTGCTGCAGATTGGGAGGACATGACGATGGATGATCTTGCAGGCTGTCTGGGCGAGGAGGCCGGGGCCGGAGGCGGAGGCGGAGGCGGAGGCGGAGGCGGCGCAGGAAGTTCTGGCCTGCCGAGCGAGGATGGTCCCTGGGGCGACGCGTTTTGGGGCGTTCCTGTCGGTGGACTAGGGGAGTGGGGCGGTGAGTGGAATGCCGCGTCCTGCTACAAGGATGGGTACTGGGCACCGAAGTACTGCCGCGGGGCGTCGACGCCGACTTCACCGCCACCTCCGAGCAACCACCTGTCAGTCGAATGCGGTCGCTGTCGGGACAACTGTCACTGGATCGTGGCACCCGGTGCCCGGCAACTTTGTCCTGGGGGGACGCTACCGTTTGGCCTGGGAGAGTGTTTCGATATCAGCCCCGTTCTTGCCGATGCCGATGACGAAGCACGTTGCCTATCAAACTGCGTGGGTTCATGCGGGCACTAGCGGAGACCATTCTAAGTCGGCGGCTGGTTCGTACCGTCGCTTGCCTACTTGCCCTGGTCTTGACCCTTCGCAACGCAGATGCAGACGTACCTGCAGGCGGGTACACGATGCGCTCGGTAGGGAAGTACAAGGCACTAAGCGTGCCGACGACGAAGATGTGTGGTTCAGATGGAATCGAGGTTCTGAAGGCAAAGGCCGAGGGCATCCGGATCGACTACACAGGCGCTCAGCCAGGCAGTGGGGTCCGGGTTGATGGCGAGGAGTGGATGCTGACCTCGAAAGAGGTCGGCGCAGTCGCCGTGAAATCGGTAGTGCAAGACGGCCCTAGACTGGAGGTCTGGTTTGGTCGCGTGGGGAAGGCGGGGCGTGCGGCGATCGGAGCGGTGATCTACTCAGTCATCAAGGACGGGAGACGCGTCTGTGCCACCGTGCTGGAGATGCGCGGCTCCATTTCGCGACCATAGAAGTGTTCCGGACCCATGTCAGCCTGCTGTCGCGTGAGTGTCTTGGTCGCCGCCGGCTTCCCGCGCTCGACGTCGTCAAGCAGGAGGTCCGCGTGTGGTCGCGCGAAGCCGACCGTGCCCGCCGGCCGATCCGGTGGCGCTTCAAGTCTCCGACGCGCGCCGGAGGTTTCGCTACAATGGAATCACTACGCCGCGGTCTAAGGACTAGTGGCTGCCGTGGCTGCCGGGATGCGCGATTGTTCACCGGGAGGTTTCGACCGTTTCGACCCTGACGCGTGTGTGCGAGCCGAGGGCTCGACCGGTCTGACGATGAACTACACGCTCACGGACGCCAGGCCTATCGGCCGGCAGGTGGCTGGACGCGCGGCTTCGGGCGCGCGAACTCGTCGTCGGGCGGTGGCGGGGCCACGGGAGCCGGGGGCTTCGCGCCCGGTGCGTCGGCGACCTTCGCGTTGTTCGCGGTCGGTCCACCCGAGAGCACGACGTAGGTCAGCGGTGCCGCGATGCCGATGCCGACGAGGATCGTGCCGCGCCACCGGAGGCCGAGCCGGCCCTTGATCATGAAGATGCCGCTGATCGCCAGGTAGAGCAGCATCACGGCGTAGATGTCCGCGACGTAGGTCCACGCCTTCTTGCCGCGGTTGTAGTGCAACCAGTTCGCGACGCGCAGGAAGAACCGGGGCTGGCGCGCCTGCACCGTGACCTGACCGGTGTCGCCGATCGCGGTGACGGCGGTGCCATCGGAGTAGCCGAGCCGGAGCTCGTCGCCGGCGCGGAACACGTCGTCGGGCGCGCCGGTGCCGGTCGCGGCGATCACGAGCGCGACGGCCGCGTCGTCGCTGGCGTCGGCGGGGATCGGCGCGATCGTCAGTGACCGCTCCTGGGAATGGAAGTTCGGATCCCAGTCCGCGATGTGGTTGATCGCGATCCCGGACAGCGCGTAGATGAGCGTGAAGCCGACCGCGAGGTAGCCGAAGTCGCGGTGGATCGCGCGCAGCCAGCCGCGCCAGCGCTTCCTGAGGATCGCGCCGAGGCCGGCCGGGCTGGATCGACCCGAGGCCTCGGCAAGATCGTCAGGCATAGCGTTCCTCTTTCCACGGGTCCGCGTGGTTGTTGTAGCCGCGGACCTCCCAGTAGCCGGGCTGATCCTTGCCGACGAAGCGAATCCCGGTGATCCACTTCGCGCTCTTCCAGAAGTAGAGGTCGGGCACGAGGCCGCGCACGGGAGCGCCGTGCGAGAGATCGAACGGCTTGCCGTTGAGGCGATAGGTGACGAGCGCGGTGTCGGCGGTCGCTTCCTTGAGGGGCACGTTCGCGGTGTAGCCGTGTGCGGCTTCGAAGATCACGTGCCGCACGCCGTCCTTGAGGCCGGCCTTCTCCGCGAGCAGCGCGACCTGCACGCCCTTCCACAGACCGCCGATCAGCGACCAGCCGGTGACGCAGTGAACATCGGCTTCCTTCGTGACCTGCGGCAGCTTGAGGAGCGTGGCGTAGTCCAGCTCGAACGGCGTCTTGACGTCGCCGTGGACCTTGAGCTTGAACGTGCGCACGTCGCCATCCCCCTCGTCGCCGCCCATCGCGCGCAGCGCCTCGAGCGCGCGCTGACCGGGGGGCAAGCGGGGGCGACCATCCTTGCGCTGCTCGGCCCGCGCCTTCTTCGAGAGGTCATCCGCGGCGATCCGCAGCAACGTGCCGCCCACCGCCATGAGCGCGGTGCCCGCGGCCGCCGACTTGATGAACTGCCGGCGATCCCACGCTCTCTTGAGCTCTGGGTACCGGTCGAAGTCGGGCTGGCGGTCGTCGGTCACGTGGCCTCCTGGAGAGAGTACGAGGCAACCGACACTCTGGTTACCTCCCCTTGGAAGCCGAGGACGGGCAAGGGGTTACGCGTGCCCGAA
>JAYVLW010000296.1:0-4000 GCA_043759315.1 Myxococcales bacterium | reverse complement strand
TGTTGATGGCCGCTTGAGTTCGTAGCGTTCTGACCCGGAGGTCGGTCGGCCGGATAGTCGCGGCGCCGAGGATCGTGCCGTTACGATCTTTTCCAGCGGGACGCCGAAAAAGATCGAGGGCCTCGGATTGCCGTCCGAGACCCTCAGCCGATGGACGCCGGCTTTGAGCACACGATGCTCGACGCCGACGTCCTGAGCAAGTTTTCCGTCCTCGCGCCTGGAGAGCGATGGACGACGACGAGCTTCGCTTCGAGCGATGTGGACTGTGCCAGTTCGTGTTCTGCGTCTGCCGCCCCTGCTATCGCGGTCAGGGGTTCTGCGGGCCGCCTTGCAGGCTCGCCGCGCGTACCACATCGAAGCGCGCGGCGCGTGCACGTCATCGGGCCAGTGACGAGGGGCGCCTCGATCATCGCGACCATGAGCGCGCCCGCCGGAAGCGCGTTCGCGAGGCCAAGACGGCAAGCGTGGCGGATCACGGTGCTGCTTTTCTTTCCTTGCTGGCAAGCGTGTGCCCGCCGCGTGATCCACCAGCGCCGATATCCGGCGCGGTCGCGATCGACGGCGAAGGACACGACGATGAGACTCGGACCGACGGCTTTACTGACGACGACCGATGGAGTGATCCGGATCCTGGTGCGGATGGACGACGACGTGGTGCTCAAGGCAGCGCTGCTGCCGTATTGGGGGCCGCACCTTCGCGCCGTTCCGACGCTGCTCGAAGCGATGGCGCTTTGGCACCAAGCGCCGGTGCGAGCTGTCGTTTCTGCTCGCGACGTGGCGTCGTGGTCCGCGCTTGGCCTCGCCGACGCGCTCGACGGTGGCGTGACGACCGCCCACTACACCGTCGAGATGCGCGTGCCGGTCCGTGAGCGCGGTCAGCGCATCCGCGGCCTCGGCTCGTTCGCCGATGCACAGCAGCTCGATCTGGCAGGTCTGCGATGAAGACCACTGCTGAGACCGAGGCAGAGATCGTTCGCCTTCACTACGCCGAGCACTGGCCGGTCGGGACGATCGCGACGCAGATCCAGGCCCACCCCGACGTCGTGCGCCGCGTGCTCGGGCTGGGCGAGCCGCGCTCGCCATCCCAGCTGCGGCCGAGGATCTTCGAGCCGTACCGCGCCTTCATCGACGACCAGCTCGGCCGCTATCCCACGCTCCTCGCGACGCGGCTCTACGACATGGTCCGCGAGCGCGGCTATCGAGGCTCGGTGCGGACCTTGCGCAAGTACGTCGCGCTCGTTCGTCCTCGGCCGAAGCGACAGCCCTACCTGATGACCGAGACCCTCGCCGGCGAGCAGGCACAAGTGGATTGGGCGTACGTCGGCAAGATTCCGGTTCTTGGCGGAGAGCGTGCGATCTGGCTGTTCGTCATCGTGCTCGCGCACTCGCGTGCGATGTGGGCCGAGTTCGTCATCGACCTCACCGTCCACTCGCTGTGCCGTTCGCTCGTGCGCGGCGCCGCCGCGTTCCGTGGCGTCCCTCGCCAGTGGCTATTCGACAATCCCAAGATCGTCGTCCTCGAGCGCGTCGGCAGCGCGGTCCGGTTCCACCCGACCTTGCTCGCGCTGTGCGCCGCGATGCGCGTCGAGCCCAAGCTGTGCGCCGTGCGCATGCCCCAGCACAAGGGCAAGGTCGAGCGAGCCATCCGCTACCTTCGCGATCGGTTCCTCGCCGGTCGCAGCATCTCCAGCATCGACGATGGCAATCGGATCCTCGGCAGGTTCATCGACGAGATCGCGCACGTTCGGCCGCACCCGACGATCCCGCAGCGCTCGGTGAGCGACGTGTTCGCCGACGAGCGCACGCGCTTGCTGTCGCTGCCCGAGCCACTGCCGGAGACCGACCGCGTCGAGCCCGTGCCGGTCGACGCGCAAGCGTTCGTCCGCGTCGACACCAATCGCTACTCCGTCCCCACCGACCACGCCGGTCACGTCCGCACGCTCGTCGTCGACGACCGCACCATCCGTGTCGTCGACGGCAAGACCCTGATCGCCGAGCACGCCCGTTCGTGGGGCCGCCGCCAGGTCTTCGAGCAGGCCACCCATCGCGCGGCGCTTGTCGCCGAGCGCAAGACCGCACGGGATCTCAAGGGCCGCGATCGCCTGCGCGCGATCGTTCCGTCGTTCGATCGCATCGTCGAGCGGTGGGCCGTCTCTGGTTCGAGCCTGGGCTTCCGCGTCACCCGATCGATCAAGCTGCTCGACCTCTACGGCGATCACGTGTTCGCCGCCGCAGCTGCGGACCTCATCGCGCGCGGGCTCGCAGACGTCGGCGCTCTCGCGATCGCCTGCGAGCATCATCGCAAGGGTCGACACCGCCCCGTGCCCGTCGAGCTCGTGCTCCCGGCGCACCTCGACGACACCGATGTCATTCCCCACGACCTGGGAGCCTACGATGAGTAGCGACGATCTCACCGAGCGGCTTCGCCGTCTCGGCCTTCGCGTCGGTCGCGAGGCGCTCGCTGCGTTCCTCGCGCACGTCCACAAGAGCCGCGTTGGCCCGACCGAGACGCTCGAGCAGCTCGCCGATCTCGAAGAGCGAGCCCGGGTCGCCGTCAATCTCGCGCGCCGCACGCGGTTCGCGTGTCTCGGATCGTTCAAGACGATCGACCGCTTCGACTGGGCACACCCCGAGAAGATCGAGCGCCCACTCATCGAGCGTCTCGTCGAGCTCGACTTCGTCGACGGTGGCGAGAATGTTCTCTTGAAGGGCGGTTCCGGTCTCGGCAAGACCATGATCGCGCAGAATCTCGCGCAGGCCGCGCTGGCGGCGGGCTTCACCGTTCGGTTCTCGACCCTCGCCGCGGCGCTCGCGGATCTTCTCGGCCAGGAATCGTTGCCCGCCTTCGAGCGTCGTCTCCGCCGCTATACGAGCCCCGACCTGCTTGTCCTCGACGAGCTCGGCTACTTGCCCTGCGATAGCCGCGCCGCGGACATCCTCTACAACATCATCAGCCGACGCCACGAGCAACGCTCGACGATCATCACCACGAACCTCGGCTTCAAGCAGTGGGGTAACACGTTCCCCGGCGCCGCCTGCGTCGTCGCACTCGTCGACCGCTTCGCCCAGCACTGCCACCGCGTCGAGATCGTCGGCGAGTCCTGGCGAGACAAGCACCGCCTCGACTCGGACCATCCGCCGCCGAAGCCAAGCAGGTCACGCCGCAAGCGGCCGTGAACCGTCGAGGGTCAGATCACGACGGAGAATGCGGGCCGTCAACAAAGTTCCGATGAACCCCTTGGCAACTAGCGCGGACCTCCGCGCCGTGTCGGGGGCGATGAGCTGCTACTTCGATTGCACTCTGACGAACGACGCGGTCCAGGACGTCGCGGCCGCATTTCAGCAGGATCTGCAAGATCTGATGGACGTTGGTCGCGAGATCGATGCCACCCATCGCCGCGAGTTTGAGGTTGGGGTCTTCGAGCACGTGAACGAACTGAAGCGCCTCGGCGCCATCGTGGCCGTGGGCATTCGTCGCCACTACATGAAGGTTGCGAACAAGGACCCTGTTCCGTGGGTCTCGCTCTACGTCATCGTTTCCGCGAAGCAGGATGTGAAACAGGTGCTGCTCATCGAGAAGGACCAGCGAGTTTCGATCACTTGAGTCATCGGCGTCGGCGCAGGTCGTGGATGATCGGGACCGGCATTAACTGTTGACACGTACATCGGAAATCGAGTATCTGAACATCGGTACAGTACTAACAGGAGTGGGTCTGCGTGGCTGAGCACGGCTTCACATCACTGATGCGGCGGCTATCGACCGCCGGTTTCAAGGCCCAGTTCGCGGCGACAGCGCTCCTGCCTGATTGGTGGGATCCGTCTTGCGCGGACGACGACAGCCTGATGCCGGACCTCGAGATCCGGGTCGCGCGATTCCTTGGAGCGCCGCTTGATGTGGTGCGCGATCCCAACGCGGCTCTCTCGGCACCGACATACGCGGGTGTCCAGCTGCGGCGCGTGAGAGATCTGGGCAAAGACCGACTAGCATCTGCCATTCAAG
>JAYVLW010000295.1:0-3706 GCA_043759315.1 Myxococcales bacterium | reverse complement strand
GTGATGGAGCAGGTCAAGGTGGCGGCGGTGCCGCTGCCGCTGTTCCAGGCGTCATCGGAGATCGCGGCGGACCAGCAGCAGGCGCCGTGGACGCTGACCGCGTCGGATGGCTCGGGCCTGATGGTGACGAAGGTCGAGGCGAAGGCCGTGCTGCAGGGGCCGCTCGCGTTCACCGAGCTGCACCTCTACTTCCACAACACGGAGAACCGGATCCGCGAGGGCACGTTCGCGATCACGCTCCCGAGCGGCGCTGCCGTGTCGCGGTTCGCGATGGAGAACGACGGCCAGTTCATGGAGGCCGAGATCGTCGAGAAGCAGCTCGCACGCCGCGCCTACGAGGACAACCTGCATCGCCGCCAGGATCCCGCGCTGCTCGAGAAGGGCGCCGGAAATCAGTTCACGGCGCGCGTGTTCCCGATCCCCGCGAAGGCCGACAAGCACCTCGTGATCTCGTTCTCGCAGGAGCTGCCAGGCACGCGCTATGCGCTGCCGCTGCGCGGGCTGCCGAAGGTGGAGGCGCTCGACGTTCACCTCGCGGTGACGGGCGCGGATGGGAAGACCACCGAGCAGAAGCTGTCGCAACGCAACTGGACACCGGATCGCGACTTCGTCTCGGAGGCGCCCAGCTCCGCGGAGGCGCTCGCGTCGGGCGCGTACGTGGTGGCGCAGCTCTCGGCGTTCGATCAGGCCCAGGTCGCCGCCGACAAGCCGACCGGGGTGACGCTGCTCGTCGATACGAGCGCGTCGCGAGCGCTCGGGTTCGAGAAGTACGCGCGCAACGTGCGCGAGATGATCGCGGCGATGGTGGCGAAGTACGGCGATGGGCTGCAGCTCGAGCTGATCGCGTTCGACCAGGACTCGCAGTCGCTGTTCTCGGGGCGCGCGGTGGACGTGGGTGAACCGCAGGTGCGGGCCCTCATCGCGCGCGGCGCGGCCGGCGCCTCGGATCTTGGCCAGGCGATCAAGGCCCTCAAGGCGCCGAAGCAGCGCGTGGTGGTGATCACCGACGGCGTGATGACGGCGGGCGCGAGCACGGCGGATCTGCGCGGCGCCATCGGCAAGCTCGCGAAGAGCCAGGTCGAGCGCATCGACGTGGTCCTCGCCGGCGGCATCCGCGACGAGGCGCTGGCGACCTCGCTCGTGACGAGCGGCCTGGCGCGCGCGGGAGCGGTGCTCGACATGGACCTCGGCCTGGCCGACGTGGTCGCGGGTCTCGGCGAGCGCGTGATGGTCGACGTGCCGGTGGAGATCGCGGGCGCGCAATGGGTGTATCCGAAGATCATCAAGACCGCGCGCGCCTCGAGCCGCACGATGGTCTACGCGAAGATGGCGGCGCCGGTGCAGACCCTCCAGGTCACGGTCGCCGGCCGGAAGCGCGCGATCGGCGTGGCGGGTGGAACCCCGGCGCTCGTCGAGCGTGCGTCGGCGACCGCGGAGATCGCCGAGCTCGAGACCAAGCTCGACAGCGCGCAGGGCGCCGAGCGGAAGGCGCTGCGGGAGAAGATCGCGACGAAGTCGGTGGCGGCGCGCGTGGTGTCGAGCCAGACCGCCATGCTCGTGCTCGAGAGCGATGGCGACTATGCGCGCTATGGCATCGACCGCGCGTCGTTGACGGACATCCTCGTCGTCGGCCCGGCCGGCCTCGAGCAGCGCCGCCGCACGTCTCAGATCGCGGCGCAGCCGCCGAAGCGGCCGAAGACCGCGAAGGAACAGCTGGCGCAGACCGAGACCACGGCGACGAAGGCCGGCGAGAAGCTCGACATGAAGCCGCCCGCGAAGCCGGCACAGATGGATCCCTCCGATCGCGAGGGTGACAGCGAGGGCGTCGCCGACAAGCGGAAGGACTCGGGAGCGAACGAGGACTCCAGCGACATGGACGAGCTCAAGAAGGAAGAGGCGAGGCCCGATGTCGCGGGACCACGAGGGGCGATGGCGCCGTCCCCCGAGCCGTCTCCTCCTCCGCCGCCTCCGCCGTCCGGGATCGCCGCGAACGCGGGCTCCGCGGCCAGCTCGTCGATGCCGCCCGGCCGTACGACGACGGTCACGCGACGCCCGCCGAGCAACGATCAGCTCGTGGCCGGCGATGGCAATGGCGAGTACCAGCAGCGGGAGCAGTGGCCGCCCCCGGGGTCGCCACAACCCTTGAAGGGGCCGCTCGCCGAGATCGATCGTGCGGTGCGGCGCGGCAACGCCGACCAGGCGCTCGAGATCGCGAAGAAGTGGCACGCCAAGGACGCCGGCGACGTGCTGGCGCTGATCGGCATGGGCGAGGCGCTCGAGGCGAAGCAGGATCTGCCGAACGCGGCGCGGATGTACGGATCGTTGATCGATCTGTTCCCGGGGCGCGCGGATCTGCGCCGGTTCGCCGGCGAGCGGCTCGAGCGGATCGGTGCCACGGCCCGCGCGTTGACGATCGACACCTACCGGCGCGCCGTCGAGGAGCGTCCGGATCACATGACGGGGCACCGGCTGCTCGCCTACGCGCTGGTGCGCGACGGCAAGCTCGCCGAGGCGTTCGCGGCGATCCTCGCCGGCCTCGAGGTGCAGTACCCCGACGGCAGGTTCGCGGGCGGAGAGCGCGTGCTCACCGAGGATGCGGGCTTGATCGGCGCGGCGTATGCCGCCGCGTCCCCCGACAAGAAGCCGGAGATCACGGCCGCGCTGACGAAGCACGGCGCGAAGCTCCCGACCGGCGCGTCGACGCGCTTCATCCTGTACTGGGAGACCGACGCGAACGACGTCGATTTCCACATCCAGGATGCGCAGGGCGGTCACGCCTTCTACGGTGCGAAGCAGCTGCCGTCGGGCGGCGAGCTCTACGCCGACATCACGACCGGCTACGGCCCCGAGGAGTTCGCGATCCAGGGCACGCCGAAGGCCGGCCCGTACAAGCTCTCGATCAACTACTACTCGCAGGGCCCGATGGGGTACGGCATGGGCCTCCTGCAGATCCTCAAGCACGACGGCAAGGGCAAGCTGACGTTCCAGGATCGCCCGTACGTGATCATGAACGACCACGCGTACGTCGACCTCGGCACGTTCAAGTGACGAACCCTTAGTTCGTCAACGTCAGGTTCGCGGGCTCGATCGCACCGAGCAGCCGCGCCAGCCGCGCCGCGAGGACGAACGCGGTGGGCCAGCCCTCGTTGTTGTCACCGTCCTTGGAGTACACGCTGAGGATCGAGAGCTCGCCCTCCTCGGGAGGCTCGAACGTCTCGGGCTCCTTCGTGGTCAGCTCGACGACGAGGTTGTAGTCGTCGCCTTCGCGCGGCGGCTCGAAGTCGTTCTCCCAGTCCCCCCACGAAGCGAGGACCGGCACGTCGACGTCGTCGAGGTCGGTGGCGAGCGCAGCGATCTCGTCCGGCGAGACGTGCACCACCACGCGCACGCACGGCGCGGCGTGCGTCACGGTGGCGTTGACGTGCTCGGGCAGGGTGCCGCGAAGGAGGCCGCGCACGCGCTCGCACATCGCATCGTCGATCGCTTCGCCGACGACCCATTCCTCGCGCTGACCATCCATGAGTTGCCGCGAGGTACTACGACCAGCCGTTCCAGCCAAGTCGGGTCACGACCAGCCAAGGGAGGTCACGACCAGCCGTTCCAGTAATACACGAGCGCGTGGAAGTTCCGGTCGCGGTGCGCGGCCTCGAGCGCGCTCGAGATCTTCATGCGGTCGGTCGAGTCGCCGATCATCCCCGGCCACGGA
>JAYVLW010000294.1:0-5063 GCA_043759315.1 Myxococcales bacterium | reverse complement strand
GACCCGGGCCAGTTCGATATCGACAAGCTGATCGAGGCCACCGTGGACTTCTCGGGGGCCGAGCTCGAGCAGGCGATCATCGCCTCGCTCTACGACGCGTTCGATACGGGCAACGACCTCACGACGGATGGCCTGCTCAACACGTTGAAGGACATCGTTCCGCTCGCGATCACGATGCGCGAGCAGATCGAGACCATGCGCGAGTGGGCGCGGACCCGCGCGCGCCCGGCGGCCGCGCGCAAGGGCGGAGCGCCCAAGAAGCAGGGCTGGATGGCGCGCCACGGCGCACCGACCGCGAGCCTCGGCGACAAGGCCGAAACGGCGGACGACGGCGAGCGCAAGCTCGAGCTCTGATTGCGGGCCCCAGGGGCGCGCGGCAGGGAAGCCAGACGCCCGAGGTCGGGTACAATGAGGGACCTCATGTCGCATTTCACGAAGTGCGCCCTCAAGATGACCAACCTCGCGGCCATCAAGAAAGCGCTCGCTGATCTGAACCACAAGTTCGTCGAGGCAGAGCAGGGTCAGCAGGTCACGGTCCGCGGTTACCGCGGTGACACGCTGAAGGCTGCGATCTGCGTCGACATGGGCCGCTACGATGTCGGCATCATCGACAACCTCGACGGCACCTACGGCGTGACCGCCGACTGGTGGGGCGTGGAGACCACCAAAGGAATCTCCGAAGAGGAGTTCCAGAACACGCTGAGCCAGAAGTACCAGTACCACAATGTGAAACAGGCCTGCGAAGAGAAGGGGTACTCGGTCGAGGAAGAGGTCAACGAAGAGGACGGCTCGATCCGTCTGGTCGTCGCGAAATGGAGTGCGGAATGAGCACGAAGAAAGCGATCGAGATCGTGATCAACGGCAAGGGCGAGGTCACGTTCGAGATGAAGGGCGTCAAGGGCGGAAGCTGCGTCGCCGAGACCCAGTTCCTCCAGAACGCGCTGGGCGGGGATTCCGCCGTTGTCGAGCAGCAAAAGACCAGCGAATTCTACGAACAATCAGAGGGTTACGTGTCGACCTGGTCCGGGGAAGGCAAGGACGATTAACCGCGTAGGATGAACTGACGTGGCCGACCAGGACGAGACCGAGACTCGCGCGGAAGATCTCAACGACGAGCTCACGCGCAAGTACGACCCCGAACGTCTGTTGAAGATGATCGGGCAGCGCGCCGGCAAGGGCGAGTCGCTGGATCTCGCGATCCGCAACAAGTACGAGAAGCGGTTCGGCGTGGACCTCAGCCACGTCCGCATCTTCACGGGCGAGTTCGCCGAGGAGTTCAACAAGCAGCGCAACGCTCACGCTGTCACCGTTGGCGCGACGGGTATGATCCTCATGGGTGGCTCTGCCGACAAGGGCATGGCCGGCTCGGGTGGACAGTCGCTCCTCGCCCACGAGCTCACGCACGTCGCGCAGGCGCAGCGCAATCAGGGTGGCGGTCTGTACCGCAAGACCACCGAGGCGATGCCGTTCACCGAAGAACACGAGGCGGAAGCCGAACATCACGAGCAAGCGGTCGCGGCCGAAGGGGCCGGTGGCAAGGGCGCGGGCGGGGCGGGGGCGGC
The DNA here is from genome assembly GCA_043759315.1 of Myxococcales bacterium. GTDB lineage: Bacteria > Myxococcota_A > Polyangia > Haliangiales > Haliangiaceae > JABFXX01. The sequence goes on along the minus strand of JAYVLW010000294.1, from coordinate 3,501 downwards.
GAAGGCCGACGGCAAGAAGCTCGAAGAGGCGATCGAACAGGTGACGGAGCGCGTCTACGACATGATGGCGGATGCAGCTCGGACGTTCTCGTACCGCAACGGCGACCAGCGCCGCCCGTAGTCGGGGTATCTTCGTCGGGATGAGCGAACCGGCCGCCGACGCAGGCGTGGTCCAGTCTCGGGTGCAGCTCGAGCGACTGGTGGCAGAGGATGACCTCGCCGGGCGGACGATCGCGGGATTCGCCGCGCAGAACGTGTTGCTCCGCTCCGTCGACCTCGATGGGGTGACCATCGACAAGCTCGATCTGCGGAACGCCGATGGCGACGAGACCCGCCTCGAGCGCGCGACCTTGAAGCTCACGGACCTCCGGACGTCGTCGTGGAAGGGCGCCTTGTGGCACCGCGTGACCGCGACCGATTGCGACATGACCGAGCTCGACATGACGGGAGCGCAGCTCCTGCGCTGCACGATCGGGCCGGTGCGGATGGCGCGGATCCGCCTGCACAAGGCGCGGATCCAGGGCACGACGTTCAAGGACTCCGAGCTGTACTCCGCGGACTTCGCGGGCGCCGTGCTGCTCAAGGTCGTGTTCGAGGGCTACGAGCACGCGACGGTGTCGCTGTCGCGAACCGACTGGACCGGTGCCTCGTTGTTCGACGTCGACTTCAAGCGCGCGAACCTCTACGGCGCGAACCTCCGCGGTGCGGTGCTCGTGCGCTGCAACCTCCGCGGCGCCAACCTGTGTAGCGCGGACCTCACCGGGGCGCGCCTCGTCGGATGCGACACGTCCGGCATCGATCTCGACGGAGCCACGTTCTAGGAGACCCATATGCCGTCCCGCCCAGACATTCGCGACATCGCGAGCAACGTGAAGGATGCGTTCGCCGACGCCGACCGAGAGACCTTGCTCGAGGTGCTGACCTTCGTGGTCAAGGAGTATGTGGTCGAGGGTCCGCCGCCGATGCTCGTCCACCAGGCGGAGACGCTCTCGGATCTCAAGGGCGCGTCGTTCGCGACGCTGGTCTCGGCGCTCCAGACGCGGTTCGATCATCCCGAGCTCGCGATGTTCGTCGTCGATGGCGAGACGGTCAGCGTCCGCGTCGGTGGTGTCGTGCAGCCGCTGATCGCTGGCCGTACGCCGCTCGCGGCACCTCCGCCGATCGCTGCGCCGCAGCCCGGCGTGCGCGTCGTCGAGACCACCCTCCAGCAGCGCCCACCCGCGCCGCCGCAGCCGGCCTCCGCGCCGCCGCCGACGCGTGGGATCTCGCTGCGTGGGCGGCCCACCGGCGACGAGGCCAGCACACCGGCTCCGGCGCCCGCGCCTGCCGCGCCCGGCGCGCCCGCCGCCGCCGCACCCGCTCCTACGCCCGAGAAGAGCGACAAGCCCGAAGCGGGCGGCGACGACGCGTCGGCGCGGTTCAGCCTGCTGGAGCTCGACTAGTGTCGTCCGTCGCGCGCCGCTACTACGATCGCGGCCGCGCCGCGCTCGACAACGGAGATCTCGCGTCCGCCGAGGAGGCGCTGCGCGCCGCACTCGAGCTCGCGCCGCAGTTCGGCAACGCACGCGTCGCGTATGCGATCGCGATCGCGAAGTCGGGAGACGCACCACGCGCCGCGGGCGTGCTGCGCGCGGGCGTGGGGCGCGCTTCGTCGAAGATCTCGTCGGCCGCGATGTACGCCACCCTCGGCGACGTCTTGACCCTGGGCGGCGATTTCTACGGCGCCGAGGAAGCGTTCCAGATCGCGGGGCAGACGCCAGGCTTCGAAGCGCGCGTCGCCGCCGGCCTCGCGCGGGTCTATGCGCGGCTCGGTCGCTTCGGCGACATGGCGACGCAGCTCAAGCGCGCGGCCGCGGCCTCCGCCGCCTAACGTGGGATCACGGTCGGCGAGAGCTTCGTGCCGGTGACGGTGCCGTGCACCCAGATCACACCTGCGCCACCACCACCACCGCCGCCGCCGCCGCTGCCGGCGCTCTTGCCGTCGCCTGGCGGGGCACCGAGCGCGAAGCCGGCGCCTCCGTCCCCGGCGTTGTTGTTGCTTCCGCCGCTCGCCGGGCCGTCGTAGGCGGTCGCTTCCTTCCCGCTGTCTCCGGGTCCCGACGAGGTTGCCCCTTCGCCTCCGCCGCCACCGTTCGCGAACACGTCGCCGTTCACGACATCGATGCTGGGCGCTTCGAGAACGATCATCCCACCAGACCCGCCGCCCCCCCCGCCGGAGCTGGCGGACTGCCCGCCCGTGCCACCAGTACCGCTGACCCGGACGTCGTTGTTGATCTGGATGCTCACACCCGCGTAGAGCGCCAGGGCGCCGCCGCCGTGACCGCCGACGCCCAACGCCGTTCCTGCGCCCGGACCGCCAGGACAGCCGCCACGGAGCGCTGTGGCTGTCTGGATCGCGCCGGGGGTGCCGCCGGCGGCGCCGCCACCCCCCCCCCCCTTGCCGCCCGCGGCGCCGCTGCCGCCGAAGCTGCCACCCGCGCCACCTCCCGAGGTGCCGGCGGCTGCCGCGGGGCTCGGCGCGTTGCACGCCGGGGAGTTCGCACCAGGGCCGAGTCGGCTCGCGGTGCTGTTCGCGTCGAGGCGGTTGGCGATGGTCAGGGTGGTCACCGCCACCAGGACGAGCGGCCGGTTGCCCGAGACGGTCAGGGCGTCGACGACGATCGAGTCGGCGCCGATCGCGCAGGTCGGCCCGGCGGAGCAGCGGGGGTCGGAAGCTGTGTCGAGGGTGCCACTCAAGGTGACCAGGCCGGTTGGTGCGGCGGGAAAGCAGGCCTTCGAGGCCATGCCGTAGCAGAACTCAGGCAGGGTGTCCTCGAGGACCGCGCCGTCGCGGAGCGAGAGATCGTCGATCCCGAGCAGCGTGTTGCAGCCCGACGCCACGACGACGCTCACCACGGCGAAACCTACATGCCGCACACCGCGATCGTACCACGATGGTACGCTCCGTGAGTGAGCCGGTCGGGTTGGACCCTGTTCGCGCTGGTCGTCCTCGTCGGGGCTACTCGCGGCGTCGCCGCGCAGCCGGCACCTCCGGCGGAGGAGGCGTTCGCGCGGGGCCGCGAAGCGCTCAAGATCGGCAAGTACGCCGAGGCGTGCGGGGCCTTCGAGGAGAGCCAGCGCATCGATCCCCAGACGACGACCCAGTTCAACATCGCGCTCTGCGACGAGCAGCTCGGCAAGCTCGCCAGCGCGCTCGCGATCTATCAGGACCTCGCGGAGCACGATGATGTTCCAGCGCGGCGCGCGAAGTCCGCCGACATGGTGGAGCAGCTCTCCGGACGCGTCGCCCGGCTCGAGATCCGCGTCGTGGATCCGCGTCCGGATCTGGAGATCACGGTCAACGGTGTCCGCGCGCTCGACTGGAAGAGCTTGCCGATCGATCTGGGTACCAGCCGCGTCGTCGCACGCGCGCCGGGGGCTCGGGACGTCGCGCGCGTGGTCGTCGCGAAGAGTGAGCGCCAGCGGATCTCGATCACCGTGAAGCTCGTCGCGCACGACGCA
>JAYVLW010000293.1:0-4002 GCA_043759315.1 Myxococcales bacterium | reverse complement strand
GCGTTCGAGACCGGCGCCGACATGCTCGTGATCCCGCCGCCGGAGCTCACCGGAGAGCAGGCTCATGCCGTCGCGGAGATCACGGCCTCCGCGGTCGCGCCGCTGGCCCCCGATGGCAAGCGGCCGTTCACCCCGTTCCTCCTGCACGGGGTGACCGGTAGCGGCAAGACCGAGGTCTACCTGCGCGTGATCGCGGAGACGCTGGCGCAAGGGAAGACCGCCCTCGTGCTGGTTCCTGAGATCTCGCTGACGCCCCAGCTCGCGGCGCGGTTCCGCGCGCGGTTCGGCGATCAGGTGGCGATCCTGCACTCGGGCATGAGCGAGCAGCAGCGGCTGGGCGAGTGGTCGCGCCTTCGGCGCGGCGATGCACGGATCGCGGTCGGAGCGCGCTCGGCGGTGTTCGCCCCGCTCGCCAACCTCGGCGTGATCGTCGTCGACGAGGAGCACGACGGATCGTTCAAGCAGGACGAGGGCGTGCGCTACCACGCGCGTGACGTCGCGATCGTCCGCGCGCAGCGCGCCGGTGCGGTGTGCGTGCTCGGCTCGGGCACGCCGAGCCTGGAGAGCGCGGCGCACGCGGAGAAGGGCCCGTACCGGATGCTGCGGCTGACCGAGCGGCCGATGGCGCGGCCGATGCCGGCCGTCGACATCATCGATCTGCGCACGTACATGGCGGATGGCGAGGGCATGCTCTCGGCGCCGCTGCGCGCGGCGATCGAGCAGACGCTCGCTGCCGGCGATCAGACGATCCTGTTCCTCAACCGCCGCGGCTTCGCCACGTTCGTCCTGTGCAAGGCGTGCGGGCACTCGTTCCGCTGCCCGAACTGCTCGGTCTCCCTGACCTACCACCAGCACGGCGACCGCCTGCGTTGCCACTACTGCAACTACAGCGAGCGGGTGCCGGAGGCGTGCCCGAAGTGCAAGGCGCTCTCGATCGAGCGCAAGGGTCTCGGCACGGAGCGGGTTGCGGCGGCGCTCGTCGAAGCGTTCCCGAAGGCGCGGGTCGCGCGGCTCGATCGCGATGTCGCGAGCGGCCCGCAGATCGAGGTCGTCCTCGGTCGTGTCGCGCGTCGCGAGGTCGACATCCTGATCGGCACGCAGATGGTCACCAAGGGCCACGACTTCCCGGGGGTCACGCTCGTCGGTGTCCTGTGCGCCGACACCGGCCTCGATCTCCCCGACTTCCGCGCCTCGGAGCGCACCTTCCAGCTGCTCGCACAGGTCGCCGGGCGCGCGGGCCGCGGCGATCGCATCGGCCGTGTCCTGATCCAGACCTACCGGCCGGGCGCGCCGGCGGTCGTCGCGGCTTCCCAGCACGACTACGCGCAGTTCTTTGCCGCGGAGTACGCCGAGCGCAAGGAGCTCGGGTATCCGCCGCACGGCAAGCTGATCGCGGTGCGCATCGAAGGCAAGGACGCCCATCAGGTCGCGGGGGCCGCGGCGGAGCTCGGCAGGGTGGCCCAGGCCACGGCCGCAGAGCTCGGGGGGACCGTCGAGATCCTCGGGCCCGCGCCGGCACCGCTGGAGCGCCTGCGCGGTCGTACACGCTGGCAGATCCTCTTGCGCAGCGCCGATCGACACGCCTTGCGCAAGGTCGCGCGCAGCCTGCCGCTCGGCGATCCGTCGAAGGACCCGCGCGCCACGCTGGATGTCGACCCGGTGTCGACCCTGTAACCCCGTTGTATACTCGCGCCGGGTGAGTGACTCCGTTCCGTGCGTGCTGATCGTCGCCGATCCTCCCCGGGTCGACGACCTCGCCGCCATGTTCGACGAGCCGCTCCCGTTTGGCTACACCGAGGTGCTGCGCTCGACCGGCGGCGACGACACGATCGACCTGGCATCGGCACGCCGTCCGTACGTGTGCGTGATCACCGCGAGCCTCGAGGGGGGCGATGCTGCATCCCTGATCGAAGCCTTGCGCGGCATGATGCCGCGCGCCGAGGTGGCGATCGTCCTCATCGGCGATGCGGAAGGGCCGATGCGCACCGCGCTCGACGCGCTCGATCTCGCGCCGGATCGGTTCGTGTCGAGCCCGGTCGTACCGAAGGCGCTGCGGTTCGCGGTCGGCGGCGCGCTCGAAGCGGTGGCGCTCGTTCGCGGCAGCGCGCCGGCGACGACCGAGAGCACCGCTGCGCCGGAGCCGCTCCCCGACGCGGATCCGACGCTGTCACAGCGCGACGCGCAGCGCGCGCGATGGGAGGCGCTGGCGAACTCGTTCGTCGAGATCGTCGACGAACAGGAGCTGCGTCCCGATCCCGGGGAGGACGCCGATCCGCTGCCGCCGCCCGATCCACCGGGCCGTCGCCACTCCGACTCGCAAGCACCCACCAACGTGCCGGCGCCGCTCGAGGTCTGGCAGCCGGGCACCACCTCGGAGCTGCGCGAGAAGGAGGTCTCACAGCAATGGAGCGCGCCCGAGCCGCCGGTGCGCGAGCCGACGTTGATCATCATGGATCCCGAGCCCTCGGGGCCGGCTTCCGCGCCCTCCCTCCCGCCGCCGCTGCGCGCGCCGGAGCCCTCCGCACCGGAGACCGGGCGCACGGGCGGCAAGGAGACCGATCCGTGGGCCGGCTCGCTTCCGCTGGCCAAGCTGATCGGCGGTGATGGGCGTGCAAAGAACAGCGACGATGACCTCGGGCTCGACGACTTCGAGGACGATCTCGTCGTCGGTCACGAGACGTCGAAGCGCCAGGTCGACGCGGCCGACGAGCAGCCGGAGGCCGAGCCGCTGACGCCGCTGCCCGCGATCGCCGCGGGGGCCGCGGCCGAGGATGGTCGGGACTTCGCACGGCAGCTGCGCGCGAAGATGTCGATGATGGCGCAGCGCCTGTTCCAGGGCGGCGATGCTGCCGCGTCGCCTTCGGTCCCCGTCGACGTGCGGCCGCGCCACGATCACCACACCGAGATCGATCTGACATCCCTGGGCGAGGAGCTCGCGCTGGAGCGGGGAAACACCGAGATCGAGGGCCGATCCTCGTCGCGGTCCGGCGAGATTCGCGATCTCACCACGTCGCCCGGCTCGTGGGACACGCAGATCCGCGAGCGCGGCCTGCCGGACACCGGCGAGATCTCGCGTGGGGTCTCTGACGCCTCGATGCTCCTGGCGAAGATGTTCGCGCAGGCTTCGACGGGGCGGATCTCGTTCAGGCAAGAGGGCCTCGGCGGCGTCGAGAAGGTCGTGTTCTTCGACCAGGGGCGCCCGGTGTTCGCGTCGTCGAGCGAGCCTCGCGATCGCATGGGCGAGCTGCTCGTGCGCGAGGGCAAGATCACGGCGGCGCAATACGAGCGCTGCCAGACCGTGGTCGCGGAGTCAGGGCGTCGGATGGGGGAGATCCTCGTCGATTTCGGTTACCTCAAGCGCCGCGAGCTGTTGCCCGCGGTGCGGCGCCACGTCGAGGACATCGTGTACTCGCTGTTCCAGTGGGACCGCGGCACCTACCACGTCGCGCTCGATGTCACCCCATCGGCCGAGCGCATCCGCCTGTCGCGCCACCCGGCCGCGCTGATCCTCGAAGGCATTCGCCGCAAGCTCGATCGCACGAGCCTGGAGAGGCTGATCGGCTCGCCTTCGACGGTGATCGAGGTGCCGGACCGCGAGCGCCTCGGCGGGATCATCAACCTCGGCGATCTCGCGGTCGAGGAGCGCAGTGCGCTCGCGGCGTTCGATGCCGGCGCGGATCTGAGCGCGGTCGCGCGGGCCGCCGGGGTCGACGTCGCCGACGTCCTGCCGCTCGCGTGGGGATTGTGCGTGCTCGGCCTCGCGACCGCGCGCCGTACCGACACCGAGGTTCCGGATGAATCGTCGGCGCTCGTCGGCGAGACCGACCTGGCGATCGACCGAGAGCGCGTGCGCGCCCGCTGGGAGCTGGTCAGCGAGGCCGACTACTTCGCGCTGCTTGGCGTGCGACGCGACGCCACGGGGTTCGAGATCCGGCGCGCGTATCAGGCCGCGCGCCGGGACTTCGCGACCGACTCCTTCCCGAATGATCTTCGCCGCGAGCT
>JAYVLW010000292.1:0-8836 GCA_043759315.1 Myxococcales bacterium | reverse complement strand
CGGCTTGCGCACGAGGCTCGGCGTCGGCGACGTCAAGCCACAGCCGGTCCCCGAGCTCGTGGGAAAGCTGGTCCTCGGTCGCTACAAGGTCCTCGGCGTGCTCGGCAAGGGCGCCATGGGCGCGGTGTTCCGCGGCACGGACGAGAAGCTCGCGCGCACCGTGGCGATCAAGGTCCTGCACGCTCACCTCGTCGACGATCCGACGATGCTCGCCCGGTTCCAGCGCGAGGCTCGGGTCGCCGCGCGCCTCCAGCATCCAAACCTGATCTCCGTGCTCGACGTCGGCGAGACCCCCGACGGCCTGCACGTGATGGTCCTCGAGCTCGCCCTGGGCCCCACGCTCGCCGACCTGATCGGCAAGAAGCCGCAGCCCGCCGCGCGCATCCTCCACCTCGTGCGCCAGCTGCTCGCCGGGCTCCAGCACGCCCACGACGCGGGCCTGATCCATCGCGACCTCAAGCCCGCGAACGTGCTGGTCGAGACCAGCGCCTCCGGCGAGGAGATCGCCCGCATCGTCGATTTCGGCATCGCCGTCCTCCGCGATCCCGACGACTCGCTCGCGGGTGGCAAGCTCACCTCCACCGGCCAGGTGCTCGGCACTCCGCTCTACATGGCACCCGAGCAGGCGAAGGGCGATCCGATCGATCACCGCATCGATCTCTACGCCCTCGGCGTGATCGTCTACGAGATGCTCTCCGGCACGTGGCCGTTCGTAGGCTCGGCGATCGAGATCGCGCTCGCGAACATCGGCCAGGACCCACCGCTGATCGCCGTGCGCGTGCCGGGCGTCACGGCCGACCCGCTGCTCGAACGGTTCGCGCGCAAGCTGATGGCGCGCAAGCTCTCGGACCGCTTCGCGACCGCCCACGACGCCCTCGTGATCCTCGACATGATCGAGAAGGACCGCGAGGAGGCCGCGCTCGCGCTGGGAATCATGAACGTGAAGCAAGCGTTGGATGTGATAGCGCTGCCGGCGCCACCCGCTGTCAAGTAGCCATGAAGGTCGCGAAGCATGTTCTGATCCTGCTGGGGCTCGTCGGTGTGCTCGGCGTCGTCATGCCGCTCGCCGAGCTCCGCAAGGGGCCCACCGCCGTCGCGCTCTCGGCCAAGGACCTGTCGTTCGGGCTCGAGAGGACGCACGGCGTGCTCGACAAGAAGCTACCGGGGTTCCTCGAGAAGCGGGTTCCTGCCGACGTGCGCGAGACCCGTGACGACGTGAAGATGGTCGCGGGCTACCTCAAGTGGGCGGTGCTCGTGTTCGCGCCGGCGGTGCTACTCGTGCTGATCGGCATCGTCGCGGTCGTGCGCAAGCAGCTCGGGCGGCCACTCGCCTCGGCGGCGCTCCTCGTCGGCCTGACCGCGCTCGGCGCGTGGATCGCGCTGCACGAGGTGATCGCGTACGCGATCGTCGAGGCGGACGTGAAGGGGATGACCATCGAGCTGATGGGCGGCGCGCACATGCTGTTGATCACGGCGGCCACGGGCATCGGCATTGGCATCACCGCGCTGGTGCGGCCCGATGTTCCGCCGCGCCCCGCGCCGGCGCCCCGGCCATTCGTCCCGCACGTCCCGCCGCCGCCGTAGACACCACGACGTGTCGTCTCGGTCTACGGTGGACGAATCGCCGTGTCACGCCTCCCCGATCTGCGAGGGCGGCGGCGACTTCGATCCGCAGAATTTCGGGCACCATCTCTCGATGAGCGACGCCCCCAGCCGCGAAGACCTGCTCCACCTCCTCTACGAGGCCGCAGAGCTCGAGCACAACCTGATGTGCACCTACCTCTACGCGGCGTTCAGCTTGAAGCGCGGTGTGGAAGATGGGCTCTCGGACGCCGAAGCCGAGGCCGTGACTCGCTGGCGGCAGATCATCCTGCGCGTCTCGATCGAGGAGATGGCGCATCTCACCGCCGTCTGGAACATCACGAGCGCGCTCGGCGGTGCGCCGCGGTTCGGTCGGGGCAACTTCCCGCTCGATCCTGGCTACCTCCCCGCCGGGATCGTGGTGAAGCTCGCGCCGTTCACCCCCGAGGTCCTCCAGCACTTCATTCACCTGGAGCGCCCGGTGGGCTCGACCGAGCGAGAGGGGGCGGGCTTCGAACCCATGCTCGAGTTCTCGCGTGGAACGTCCGTGCATCGCATCACGCCGATGGCGTTCGACTACGAGACCGTCGGCGCGTTCTACGCCGCCCTCGGCAGCGGTCTGCGCGCGTTCGTCGCCGCGCACGGGGAGTCCGCGGCCTTCTGCGGTGACCCCGCCCTCCAGCTCTCGCCCGCGGAGACGGTCCTCGCGCGCAAGCCGGTCATCTGCGAGAAGACCGCCCTCGCCGCGTTCGCAGCGATCGTCGAACAAGGCGAGGGCGCGCCGCAGCACAATGACGACTCGCACTTCACTCGCTTCGCGCAGATCCGCGCCGAACTGGCCGCGCTCGTCGCGGCGAACCCCGACTTCGCGCCCGCGTTCCCCGCCGCCCACAATCCCGTGCTCCGGAGGCCGCCGCGCCCGGAGGGTCGCGTGTGGATCGAGGACGAGACTGCCGCCGCGACGGTCGATCTCGCGAACACCGGATACCAGCTCATGCTGCGTCTGCTCGCGTACGCGTTTACCGTGCCGCGCCCATCCCCCGAGAAGGCCCTCGCGATCGACCTTGCGACCAGCTTGATGCGCGCGATCACGCCGCTCGGCGAGCGCGCCGCCCGGCTCCCCGCGGGCCCCTCCAACCCGGGGTGCCACGCGGGCATGTCGTTCACCACGCTGCGCGACGCGGCCGCTGTTCCTCCCGGTCCCTCGGCCGGGCGGTTCTTCACCGAGCGCCTCGCCGAGATGACCGCGTTCGCCTCGTCGCTTGCAGCCGGCGGCGACGAGCGCGCGATCACCGCGCACCGCGCGCTCGCGGCGCTCGCGCACCGCGCCACCGCTGGCTTCGCGGCAGCGCAACGCGAGCCCGCCCCTCCGCGAGCGCGCGTGACGCTACCGCAGCTCCCCGAACCGCCGCAGACCAACGTCGGCGGCATCGAGCGCGTGGAGACCGATGCCCTGACCCTGATCTACGAGGCGAAGAAGTGCATCCACTCGCGCTTCTGCGTCACGTGGGCCCCCACCGTGTTCCTCGCGAACGTCAAAGGACCATGGCTCCACCCCGAGACCGTCGATCCCGAGACGATCATGGAGGTCGCCCACATCTGTCCCTCCGGCGCGATCCGGTACGAGCGCAAGGATGGTCACCCGAACGAAGTCGCGCCGCCGGTCAATCTGCTGCGCGTCCACGAGGCCGGCCCCTATGGCGTTCGCGGCGAGCTGATGATCGACGGCGCCCCTGCCGGCTACCGCGCGACCTTGTGCCGCTGTGGCGCGTCGAAGAACAAGCCGTTCTGCGACGGCTCGCACCACGACGTCGGCTTCTCTGCATCGGGCGAACCCGCCACCGGCAAGGACACCGAGATGCTCGAGGTCCGCAACGGCCCCCTCGCGGTCTCGCCCGAGACCGATGGCCCGCTCCAGCTCCGCGGCAACCTCGAGGTCATCTCGGGCACCGGCCGCATGGTCGCGCGCATCCAGCAGGCCCGCCTCTGCCGCTGCGGTGGGAGCAGCAAGAAGCCGTTCTGCGACGGCACGCACGCCAAGATCGGCTTCAAATCGACCTGACGTCCGGCATCGGGGACGCCACGCCTTCGATCTGGAGGTTCGGCTCGCCGTGGCCGCTTCGATTCAGTGCTCGGCGTGATGCTTGATCGTGCGCAGTTGCTTGCGCTCCATGAACGCGTGCACCCTCGAGATGATCGGCAGCATGAGTGACATCTGTGGGCTCGGCGGATATGCGGCGCGATAACGGGTGACGAGACGCGTCCGGTCCGAACCGAGCGGCTCCAGCGCGAACGCCCATGTCCCGGTCCACCGTGATGACATGCTGCCGAGAACCAGCGCGCGCTCGGGCACGATGCGGAGCACCTTGAAGCCCTCGGTGCCGGTCGGCCGGGCCGGCAGCACGTCGCCGATCGCCAGGTGCTGCAGCTCGGGGATGATGTGGTCCGCGCTGCGAACGCCCGCGTTGTCGAGGCGGTCCCAGCTGTACCAGCCGGCGCGCCGGCAGCCGATCTGGAGCAGCCACGGCCAGACGTTCTTCGCGGGAGCGTCGATCGTCGTCGCGTGCGTGAGCTGCGCGTGTGCGTCGGCCACGAGGTCGTCCCCTTCGACGCGCCACGCGCGGTCGGCCGCCGCTTTGAGTCCGGACAGGAGCGCCGTGCGAATGAAGATGATGCCGGGCGACAGAAGCGACCAGTACACGCGGAACTTCCGGCGCGCGGCCGGGTCGGTCGCGACGGCGCGCGTCTCCGTGTGGAACGTCGAGCCGCCGTCGGGCCGCGGACTGGCCCGCAGCGTCCACGCGATCTTCACGTAGCCGGGCTCGGCAAACGCCGCGAACTCGTCGGGAGGCACTGCTCGAAACACCGGGTTGGCGTCCCACGGCCGGGTCACTGCCCCCATGACGATCTCGCGGCCCGGAACCTCGGCGAGCACGCACCACCCGATCGCCTTCGTCAACTCGACGATGCCCTTGGGCCGCTGCGAGTCGTCCCGCTTGCTGCGCAAGAGCAGTTCGCGAGCCCGGAAGATCGCGCAAACGATGCGCGAACTCTCGATCTCGAGCTCCTTCGCCGCGGCCAGCGTGATGTCGGCCGGCGCGTCGACGGCGACCTCGTGCCGCTCGCCGACATCGTGGTCGCGCATGAACGTGTCGAGCAATGGATCCGCGGCCTCGCCCCGGGCTCGCTTCGGTCGCCCGTAACGAAGCCACGTGGCAATGACATACGTGGCGTACGATGCGCCTGCGATTCCGGCGGTGGCAGCGACCCATTTCGCGGTGCGGTTCATGGCGAGCTCCTTTCGACGTGCCCCTGCTCGCTATCTCGCGCGTGCAAGGGCCCTACGCGATGTCGGTCGAGCACGGGGCGCGACCGCGTTCGCGTGTGAGTGAACGGCTGAGGTCAGCCGAGAACGTGCGGGTACAGCATCATCATCACCGCGGCGGCGATCACGAGGATGAAGACTGTGCCGAACGGCAAGAGCCAACGCAGGCCGGAATGGTCGTGAAGATCGTAGGTGTCGGTCGCCATGATCCGACCGGATTGCATACGCCGCGCCAGTACGCTCGGACCCGCTACGCCGAGCTCGTCGTCTCGGGTTCCTTCTGACCTCGGTGTACGCTCGCAGCATGCACCAGACCTGGATCATCGTGGCGTCGCTGGTGGTGCTGGGCTGCGGCGCGAGCCCCGCACCGCTCGCGCCTCCACCGCCGAGGACAGTTGCGGCCCCGGCCCCGGAGCGTCCGCCGGTTGCGACCGTGGTCCCAGAACCTGCGCAAAGTCCGCTGCCGGAGCAGGCACCGTGCGATGCGGGTGACCTCGACGCGTGCGTGGACCTCGCCGTGCGCTACGCGGACGGGACTGGGGTCGCCAAGGATCCGGCCAAGGCGATCGCGCTGCTCCAGCGCACGTGTGCTGGCGGCGATCTCCTCGGCTGCACCACGCTCGGCATCATGTACGAGCGTGGCCTGGGCGTGCCCGTCGACGCGGCGAAGTCGGCGGCGCTGTACCTCACTGCGTGCGATCGTGACTGGCTGGCGGCCTGCCACAGCCTCGGCGGGCTGCTCGAGCGTGGCGAGGGGGTCGTCAAGGATGTCCCCCAGGCGATCGTGCGCTACCGCAAGGCGTGCACCGGCAAGGTGTTCGACGCGTGCGGCGCGCTAGGTGAGCTCTACGACGAGGGCACCGCGGTCAGCCAGAACTACAAGCTCGCGGCCACTCACTACCAGCAAGCGTGTGACGGAGGCGTGATGGGCTACTGCAACAACCTCGGCCGCCTCTACAAGTACGGCCGGGGGGTCAAGAAGGACCTCAAGCGGGCCGCGACGCTGTACGAGCACGGGTGCGATGGCAAGGACCTCATGTCGTGCAACAGCCTCGGCGTCCTCAGCGAGAACGGCATGGGCGTTGCCGTCGACTATGCGAAGGCGAAGGCGCTCTACGAGACCGTGTGTACCGGCGGCGAGCTACTCGGCTGCCACAACCTCGGCGTGCTCTACAGCGAAGGGCACGGGGTCCCCGCCGATCCCGCGCAGGCCGCCATCTGGTTCAAGCGTGCCTGCGACGGTGGGCTCGCGGACAGCTGCAAGGCGGCGAAGTAGCCGAACGACGCCTGCGGCCCTCGGCCTCGACGGAGCAGATCCGTTCAGTGCCGCGGTCTGAGGCGCCGCAAACTGGAGGCCGAAGGTCAGCTCGTCGTGCGCGAGAGATGCGCTGATCACGCGGGTCTCGAGCACGCGGCTGCCCACCTTCAACTGCGTGTGCGCCGCGACCTTCTTCGAACGATCGATCGCGCCGGTCAGGAAGTACTTCGCCCACGCCGCGAGCTCGATGACGGTGCTGGCCTCCGAGATCTCGAGGTCGCGATCGGTGGCGGTAGCGACGACCTTGTCGCCGTCCATCCCGAGCTTCGCGGCGACGCCGACCTTGAAGTACGAACAGCCTCCACGCTCCTGGAACGCGTAGACCTTGAGCGGGTGCGACGTTCCCGGCAGGTAATCGAACCGCGGCCGGAACTCACCCTTCGGGGATGGGGTGAGGCCGCGGGTGTACCACTCCGGCGCGTGGCCCCGGTCGATCGCCCAGTTCGCGAGCTCGGCAGCGGCGCTGCCCGCGATGCGCACCGTGATCTCCGCGGGCGGCGCCGCCAGCGGAGACAGGCCGGCCCGGATCGGCAGATCGCTCGAGATCTCGACGATCAACAGATCCGGTGCGCTGACCGAGCGTACGTCGACACGCGCGACCGGCACATCGGGCAGCCGCAGCTTCATCGTGGTGACGTCGCCGAGCTTCACGAGCAGCGTCTTCTGCAGCACGGTCCACGCCGCACCGGTCAGGTGGCTGCCGAGCTTCGCCGCGGCAGCATCGACGAGCGGCTGGGGGAGCTTGTCCTTCAGCTTCGCAGGCATCCACCGCGACACCGCACCACCGAGCTTCGCCTTGCCCTCCGCTCCGAGCTCTGGCCGCAGCTTGATCACGTTCTGCGGGCCGAGGCCAATCGCCAGCTCCGCCTCGCCGTTCGCGCGCGTCAGCAGAGGTTCGACCTCCGCGGTCGCCGTGATCATCGTGACCTCCTGCTCGGGATCGTCGACCGCAAGCTGGACGACGAACCGCACCATGCCTGGAGAACCAGGGACGAGCTTCACCTCGCGCACTGTCGCGGTCAGCGGCCGGGTCACCGCCGCCACGAGGCCGAGGTCGGGTACGTCGAGCGGGACGGTCATCGGCTTCTGCCGCAGCAGCTCCGCCATCACCACGTTCGCTCGCGCGAGCGGCACCGCCACCTGCACGTCCGCGGTGCGGTTCGGCGTCCCCGCGCGCGAGGTCAACCGCGTGCGCGCCGCCGCCACATCCTTGCAACGGGATCCGCACCCCGTCGCGACAATAGCGATCACGACGAGCAGCACGCGTCCCATTGCGTGACGATACGTCGTCGTCGGCGGCAAGGCGCGGCAAACGTGCTTGATCACGGCAGCCGTTCCGCGCGACCTTGGTACCAGATGCAGACCACCTATACGGTGCTCGAGCGCCTCGGCGGCGGAGGACAGGCCGAGGTGTTTCGCGGAACCGCCGAGACGGTCAAAGGGTTCAAGAAGGCGGTCGCGATCAAGCGGGTGCTACCGCACCTCACCACGAATCCACAATTCGTGACGATGTTCCTCGACGAGGCGCGTCTCTCGCTGTTCCTCCAGCACGCGAATGTCGTCCAGGTGTTCGACATCTCCAAGGCCGCCGACGGCACGTACTTCCTGGTCATGGAGTACGTCGACGGTTGCGATCTCAAGGCCTTGATGGCCTATCACAACGAGCATCAGACCCGCGATCTCGCGCTCACGCTCCACATCATGGTCGAGGCCGCGAAAGGCCTGAACTACGCGCACACGCTCGACCACCCGCACACCGGCACACCGCTCGGCATCGTTCACCGCGATGTCTCGCCGCCGAACATCATGCTGTCGAAGAACGGCGAGGTGAAGGTCGTGGACTTCGGCCTCGCGAAAGCCGACAGCCAGGTCGAGATCACCGACGAGGGCGTGGTCAAGGGCAAGTTCAGCTACCTTGCCCCCGAGGCCACGCTCGGCCTCGAGGTGGATCTCCGCGCCGACGTGTTCGCGCTCGGCATCATCACGTGGGAGATGCTGACCGGCTGGCGTCTATTCTCCGCCGAAACTCCTCACAAGACGGTCGAGATGGTGAAGGCGGCGCGCATCCCATCGATCACGGCGCTCAATCCGAATGTCGATCAGGAGCTCGAGAGCATCGTTCGCAAGGCGCTCGCCCGCGATCGCGAGGATCGATTCCAGACCGCCGCCGATTATGGCGACGCCCTGGCGCACTATCTGTTTTCCCGCGAGCTCAAGGTCACGTCGCGAAACGTCGCGGCCGCCGTGCGCGAGACCAAGCTCGCCCGCGAGCGCGCCGCTGATCCGAAGCAGTCCCTGATCCAGGCGCTCGTGATGGACGAGGTCAACAAGATGACCTCGCTCGTCGCCGAAGAGCTCGCCGCGACGAACACCATCGGCGACACCACGGGTGAGGTCGTCAACACGACCGACTGGGTCGCCGACCTGCTAGACGACTAAGGGTTGTCCCGTAACTCGTCGACGTGGAGGTTGTGAAGAACGGCGACGGCCCCGACCGTGTCCGCGAGGTGACCCCCACGTCGCCGGTGATCGCGGAGGACACGCCAGTTCTTGAGGCGAGCGATCGCATGTTCGACCTTGGCGCGCCGGCGACGATGTCGTCGCCAGGCTCG
>JAYVLW010000291.1:0-28208 GCA_043759315.1 Myxococcales bacterium | reverse complement strand
TGCACGTCCACCACGGCGCCGGGCACCTCGATCCCGCGCCGCATCGCGCTCGCGCGCAGTCGCTCGCAGTTGCCACGTCCATCGCAGCGCGCGCCGTGCTCGTGGCGCAGCGAGATGCTCTCGACGAGCGACGACAGCGGTGCGAGCTCGCTGCCCGTCCCACGCCGATCCCCATCGCGATCGCTCCACGCGAGCAGCTCGCCCCACGCGCGGTCGTGCGCATCGATGACACCGTCGGAGTTGTCGTCGAGCGCCGCGAGCGCGACGAAGCCGTCGCTCGCGCGCCGTCCATCGGGCAGGAGCGTGCCCGAGCCGAACAGCTCGCTGCCATCCATGATCACGCCGTCACCGTCGACGTCGCGCGCGATCCACGGCGTGCGCGCGGTCGGCCAGTCGGTGCGCAGCGGCGACATGCCGTCGATCGCGAACCGCGAGTCCTCGCGCGCGGCCGTGTACTGGACCGGTTGCCCGTCGAGCACCAGTACCAGGGGTGTGCCCCCGCACAGGTCGCTCACGCCACCGCGGGAGCCCGAACACCAGTAGTGGTAGTACGCCCGCTGCGCCCTGGTCAGCTTGCGGTACCAGGCATCCCACGCGGCCTGCTCTGCCGCCTCGTCTTGCTTCGACGCACCGCGGGTCACGCCACGCCCGGTCGACGGTGGGGAGGGGAGGTGCAGCGGCCCGATGCCGTCGCAGTACTCGTCGGTACCGTGGGTCATCTCGTCGCAATGATCGTCCACCATGCCGCGCTCGTTGCGCGTCAGCCTCGCGCGCCATGCGGAGAGCGTCTCGCCCGGCTTCGGTGGCGACGGCAGGTCATAGCCGCAGAGCGTGGTCGTCAGGTGCTTGGGTCCCGCACATGCCTTCGTGACCCACGCGCGGGCAGCTGGGGACAGCGACGCCTCCCACTGCGCTCGCGCGGCTTCGTCCGCGCGACTCGGCGGTTCTTCGAGCCCGAAGGGTCCGATCCCGTTGCAGAGCGAAGACCACGTGTACTCCTTCGCGCAGCTGTTCGCGATTGCCGCGCGCACCGCCGACGATTGTTCGGCGAGCCACTCGGTGTAGGTCGCTTTGTCCGTCGGGGGGGCGAGCGCTTCGAGGTTCACCTTTGCGTGCGCCGTCGCCACCAGGCTCAGCATCACCACGAGCGGTACGCGATACATGGTCATCTGGAGCAGGACACTCGTAGTTCCACGAGGTTGCAGGCGAGCTCATCGCTGCGATTGTTCGAGGGTGTCGACGACACGCTTCGCCCTCAACGCGACCGTCTACCAGTGACCTTCTTCGGCGGCGGCTCGGTGTGCGTGTGCGCCTGCGCTTCGACGTTTGCGAGACGCGGCGGGACTCCCCGGTACTTCTCGTCGACCGCGCCGATCTCGGTCCGGGCGCGCTCCAAGACCGCGCCGACATGCCGCGCGATCTCGGTCGAAACGTGCCTCGTGATCGTGGACGTGATGCGTTCCTCGCGCTGTTGCGCGTCGGCTTTGACCCGGTCCTCGCGCTGTTGCGCGTCGGCTTTGAGCTCTTCGCGCAGCGCGCCGATCCACATCTCCAGAGCGAAATGGGTCGCGAGTGGGACCAGATCAGCCTTGTCCGCCTTCGTCGCCAGATCGGCCTTGGTCGCGAGCTTCGCCACCTCTTCTCGTAGCTCGGTCCTGGTCGCGAGCTTCGCCACCTCTTCTCGTAGCTCGGCCTTGGTCGCGAGCCTCGCCACCTCTTCTCGTAGCTCGGCCTTGGTCGCGAGCCTCGCCACCTCTTCGCGAAGCCCAGCGCGTGTCACCGGTTCGTTCATCGAGTCGCTCATCACTGTACCTCCGTCAATGCGCGGGGCGACAGTGCATCGTGCGGGCCGCGATCGCGACGAAGGATTTCGCGCGTCTACATCGGCGCGTGTACCGCGCTCCGGACGCGTGTCCGTGGTTCGTTCGGACGCCGGACGCGGTGACGCCGCTACCGCCGGCGCTTGGCCTGGTAGCTCGTGTAGTTGCCCTCGAAGAACGTGACGTTGCTCGTGCCGTCGGGGAGGTCCTCGAACGCGAGGATGCCGGTGACGACGCGGTCGAGGAACCACCGATCGTGCGACACGATCAGCGCGCATCCGGGGAACGCGAGCAGGGCGTGCTCGAGCGCGCCGAGCGTGACCAGATCGAGATCGTTGGTGGGCTCGTCGAGCACGAGGACGTTGCCGCCGCGCCGCAGGAGCTTCGCGAGCTGCACCCGGTTGCGCTCGCCGCCCGACAGCTGGCCGCACATCGTGTCGACGACGGTGGGCGGGAAGCCCATGGTCTTGAGGAACGACTTGACGTGGATCCGGCCGCCCTCGAGCTCGACGTGGTCGTAGCCATCGGCGACCTCCTCGACGACGGTGTTGTCGGCGACGAGATCGCGGCGGCTCTGCTCGAGGTACGCGGGTCGGGTATTCTGGCCAACGACGACGGTGCCCGCATCGGGCGCGAGCTCGCCGAGGATGGTCCGGATCAGCGTGGTCTTGCCGGCGCCGTTGCGCCCGACGATGCCGATGCGGTCGCCCTTCTTCATCACCAGCGTGAGGTTGGAGAACAGCGTCCGCGCGGTGTCGCCCTCGCCGACGCGCTTGGCGACGCCATCGAGCTCGATGATCGTGCTGCCGAGGCGCGGGCCGGTGGGGAGCCGCAGCTCGAGCTCGCGAGGCAGCACCTGATCGCCGACCGGCCGCGCCGCCACCGCCGCGTCGTACCGATCGATGCGGGCCTTCGCCTTGACCCCGCGCGCCTTGGGGCCGCGCCGGATCCATTCGATCTCGCGATCGACGAACGCGGCGCGCACCCGCTCGTGCTCGGTCTCGATGGTGAGGCGCTCGGCCTGCTTCATCAGAAACTCGGTGTAGTCGCCGTCGTAGCTGTGGAGCTTGCCGCGGTCCATCTCGCAGATCCGGGTCGCGACCTTGTCGAGGAAGGAGCGGTCGTGGGTGACGACGATCAGCGCGCCCGGCCACTGCGCGAGCCGGTCCTCGATCCACTCGACGGTCCGGACGTCGAGGTGGTTGGTCGGTTCGTCGAGGGCGAGGACGTCCGGCTGGCCGAGCAGCGCCCGCGCGAGGGCGACGCGCCGGCGCTCGCCGATCGAGAGCGTTCCGATGTTCGACGTCAGGGGCGGAAGCTGCAGCGCATCGGCGACGGTCTCGATCTCGTAGTCGTAGATGTGCTCGCTGCGTGCCAGGGTCGCGTGGATGGTCACGGCCTCGTCGAGGCGCGGCTCCTGGGCCACGTACTCGAGAACGAGGTCGCGCCGCCAGGTGATCTGCCCCTCGTCGGGCTCGAGCAGCGCGGCCTCGGTCTCCGAGACGCCCGCGCCCTTCACGATCATCTTGAGCAGCGTCGACTTGCCGGACCCGTTGGCGCCGATCAGGCCGATCCGGTCCCGATCACCAACGGCGAACGACACGCCTTGCAGGACGACGCGATTGCCGAACCGCTTGTGCAGATCTTGCACGGTGAGGATGGTGGGCATGACTTCTGTCGCGGGGTGATACACGCTCCGACGAGCCAGGCGGGCAGATCGGCCGGTTACCTCGCGGAATAGTCGTGATGCGTGTCATACGGCAGCCTCCGGCCGCTGTACATCGTGCCGCGATCGGAGGACGTTCGCCAGGATGCGGCCCGTCCTCAAAGACAACCCATGAGCTTTCTCCTTGTCGTCCTCAACGCGAGCGCGCTGTGCGTGGCTCGCACGGACATCTGCGCTCCCCCCAACTCGACACTGGCCGGCCAGATCTCCGACCAAGGCGGCCAGGTCACGATCACGCCTGCCACGCCGATGAAGGCGCTCGGTGCGGAGTTCCGCGCCGGCGCGCCGCTCGTCGTCAACGTCACGCCGTGGTGGAGCAGCGACAAGACCCGAGGCGCGATCGTGCACGTGCGCGGCGAGCTCGCTCGCGAGTCGGTGATCTCCGGCGCGACGGTCTCCGGTGCCGTGTACATCGGGCAGATCCAGGGTCGGCCGAGCCAACCGCAACTCGTCGAGGCGACGGCACTCAAGCGCGGAAAGCTGCAGGTGTTCGCGGCCGGTACCGTCGACGTCGTCGCTGGCATGCGCATCAGCGGCGCGGTCGACATCGGCGGCGGCTCCATCGAGATCACGAGCCAGCAGCCGATTCGCGGGTTCGGCCTCGACTTCGCGGTCGGGACCGTGCGCGTCGAGCAGCGATCGGACGGAGCGACGATCAGCGGCCTGCTCGCGAGAGCGCAGGAGATCGGAGGTGTCCTGGTCGACCGCCAGGTCAGCGCGACGATCGCATCGGGGCGGGCGCAGTTCCGCAGGGCGACGCTCGGCCGCGCCACTCCACTCGAGGACCTCGGGTTTCCCAAGGGCACGGCACCCGCGGGAACCGAGGTCGGCATGTCATCCGCAAGCAGCTACCTGAGCGGCCCCGGGCCGTTCACCGTGTGCGGCCTCGCCGTCACCCCGGCACCGACGATCGCTGCTCCGAGCGTGACGTTCGAGAAGCAACCGGGCGGGCGCGTGCAGCTGCGCGGCACGCTCGTCGGCGCAGCCGTCGAGGTCCAGCCAGGCCTGCACATGACCGGTGTCGTCGCCGCGACGTACGAGGCCACGACGTGTCAGCTGCACGGGGTGGAAGGAATGCTCGCTCGAGATAGCGTGCAAGACGGAGTGAGGTTCGCGGCCAGGTCTGGATTCGCGCTCGGCGAGTCCGGCAAGGACCGGGTCGCGCGGGGCACGCTCGCGACCACGACGGTCGTCGATGGTCTGTCGTTGACCGGCAAGGCGATGATCCGCGTGACCTCTGCAGGCGACGTCCACATGTTCGAGGGCACGCTCGCGAAGCCCGCGCCATTCGAGCAGTGGCAAGTGCCGGCAGGCACGCACGTCCAGCGCTCGGACGACGACAACTGGTCGTTCGAGGTGCCTCGCACCACGGTCGCGAATGCGACCGCATCGCACCACGGTCAGCGGGTCGAGCGCGTGACGCAGGCGCGCTCCGATGCCCGGTCGACGACATTCACGCTTGCTCGTCCGCACCGGCTCACGGGCACCAGGATCTCGCTCGTGAGCATCGGGATCGACCATCAGACCGGTTGCGTCGTCGGCCAGAGCGCGTCGGCGCAGCGGTCTGGCATGTTCTCGATCCCGGCCGGGGGCAGTGCCACGGTGTGTGGAGGCATGATCGCGGGCGCCGAGGGAATGTACGCGGTGCCGTCGCTACGAGTCGGTAGCTGGTACGCGACGGTCGCGATCGCGGGCGGCGCCGGCTCGCAGCCGCCGAAGGACGACGCGCTGGAGCCGGCCGCGCCTCCTGCGGGCCCGCTCGCCGGCTACTGGATCCAGATCAACTCGTTGTGCAGGACCCCCTCCGGGATCCCGACCCCGCCTCCGCCGCAGCGCTGGATCTGGGTCGATCTCAAAGGCCAGGCGACCGCCGAGGCCGACCGCCTCGTGCTCGCGCGCCATGCCGCGAAGGTCGGTAAGCCGTGCCCGGTCTATCCGTGCTGTGTGCCCTGACTCGAGACAGGATCACGCACGGCCTCGACGGACCGGATCGAACATCGGCTTCTCGGTGGGCGGCGCGCGCGTTCGCCGAGTAGGATGACGCGATGACGTTCTGGCGATGTGCGGTGCTCTGGTTCCTCGTGGCCTGCGGCTCGAAGCCCGCGACCACCTCCGTCGAGCGGCCGACGCCCCCCGCGCCGGTCGCGCCGCCGCCCGCCGCGGCAACCCCGGTGGCCGTGGCGTTCGTGCTCGAGGGCTGGGAGATGTGGATCGGCAACGATCAGATCCAGGCCGTGCCAGAGGACGAGCGCACGCCGGGCGCGCTGAACCCGTTCAAGGAGGCGTTCGCGCGCGTGCCGATGACGCGCCTTCCCGGCGGGTCGATGGCCACGGTCGTGACGTACGGCGAGCACGCCTCGGTGCGCCACCCGATGGCGCCGATCGCGAAGCTGTCGGCCGCCGCGTTCGGGGAGCAGAAGGACTACGCGGGCGTCATCGATCGCGATCTCGTCAGTGGCGTGACACTCGGACTCGACGAGCTCGCGAACGTGAAAGGCGCTCGCCGCGTGCTCGTGGTGATCGGCGATGGGAGCGATTCGCATGTCGATACCGCGAAGGACGCGCTGAGAGCGCTGGCGAAGCGAGCCGCTGCGGAGAACGTGCAGATCGTGTCGCTCGTCTACAAGGCAGCGTTGTCGTCGCCGTTCACCCAGATCGCTTCGTTTCATCCGAGCGTGATGACCGTCAACTCCCTCGACGCGCTGGGGGGCGAGCTCGAGGCGCTGTTCGAGGGGCTCGAGCCGCAGCCCGTGGTCGCGCACGTCGCGGGCGAGAGTACGGTCGCGCTCGCGCTGCTGGTCGCGGGCGCGGAGGTCTGGATGGGAAACGATGACATCGTCCCGGCGAACGATCCGGCGAGGTACATGGGGGCGCTGAAGGGGATCCGCGCGGCGCTCGATCGAGCCCCGATGACCGGGCGTCCTGGCGGGTCGCAGGGGATGATCTTGACGTACGGCTCGAACGTCCAGACGCGGCGGCCGTTGGGGCCGATCGAGAAGCTCGATGCTCGCGCGCTGGGTGACCAGCGGACCTACTACGGCACGGTGGGCACCGAGCTCGTCAGCGGCGTACGCAGTGCCCTCGCCCAGCTCGCGCAGGTCGACGCCGCGCGGCGTGTGCTCGTCATCGTCGGGGATGGGAGCGATACCAACAACGAGCTCGCGACGGCGCAGCTCCGTGACCTCGCGAAGCAGGCCGCCGAGCGCCATATCGAGGTGCACGCGATCGTCTACAAGTCCGCGCTCTCGGCGGAGGAGACGGTGATCCAGGAGCTCGCGCCGAAGGCGACGACCGCGACGACGTCGGACGAGCTCACCACGCAGCTCGCCGCGCTGCTCGGGGGCGTGCGATGATCGCGAGCGTGAGGACCCACGTCGTGTTCGTGGTGTGTGCGCTGCTGGTCGGCTCGCTGGCGCACGCGGACAAGAAGCCCGCGCGACGGCCGGCGGCCGTCGTCGGCCGCGTCGTCGATCTCGAGGTGTCGGCGGAATCACGGATCGTGACGGTGCTGGTTGGTTCCGATCAGGGGATCGGGAAGAGGTGGCGCGCGAAGTTCCGCGACGGCACGACGACGAAGCTGCTCGCGGATGGCGAGGCCATCGTCATTCGCATCGACAAACGGACGGCGGTGCTGAAGACGAGCTTGTCTGCCGAGCAGGTGCGAGCGAATCGCATCGTCCAGTTCGAGCCGTAGCGGTCCGGCGGCCACGGCGCGGTCGCCCGAAAAGCGATACAACCGGGCGGTGATCACCGACAGCCTGCTTCAACTGTTCGTCCGGACCCTCGGGTCACACAAACACGTCAAGCGGGGAGCGATCACGCGCCACGACGGAGAGAACGGCGGACTTCCGCTCGACGTCGCTCGCGTGCTCGGTCACGTCGGCGGCTGGCGCTACGCTGACTTCCGGTTCATCGAGCCCTCGCAGCTCGATCGCGAGCGCGCGACGCTGACGGATCTCGCCACCGCGTTCGAGGCCGGGCGCTCGAACACCTGGAGCCACGCCCTCTGGAACAGCGCGTGGTATCCGCTCGCCGTGTCGTCGATCGAGGTCCACGCGTTCGATCCGGTGGGTTGCTTCGGTGGCTCGCCCGAGCAAGTGGTCTCGTTCGACTTCAGCAGCGGCGATGCGTGGTGCGTGTTCCCGCAGATCTCGTCGTGGCTGACCGCGCTGACGGAAGGCTTCGAGACCGAGGGCAAGGACGCGCTCGAGAAGGCCTACGCGTGGGCGCGCGCGAACAAGGCCTGCATCGACGTCAAGCTGCCGCCGGGCGTGGACGAGCGGCGGGCGAAGGAGCGCTTCGCGGCCGGCATCGGTAGCTGGATCGAGCTCCGTCATCCCGATGGCCGGAGCTGGGCGGTCCGCGAGCACCGCAACGGCTTCGAGCTGCGGATCGGGGAAGGCGAGGACGCCGTGATCCGAAAGCGCACCGCGGCGAATCCGAGCGCCGAGGTTCGCCGTCTGCTTCGCGAACAAGCGGCCGAAGGCTTCGTCCGCAGCAGCCAGTGAGCACCCGCGGCCGTCGTCGCGCTGGGTCGATTGATCATCGATCCGCGCCGGCGACTGGTCGACGGCCGCTCGACTCGCCGTGATCGTGGGGGAAGATCTCGTGATCATCGATCGCGTGACGCGCGCGATCGTGTCGCGGTTCCGTGCGTAGTCGAGGCTCTCCGGCGCCGGGTCGAACAGCGGCTGCCGACCTGACCCGCCCGGCGGTGCGGGTTGCCGGGTGAGGTGACGCCGCACGGAAGGGAGTCGACGCGGATCTAACGCCGGCGTCGGGAAGGTTCACGCGCTCGTCACGCGGTCCCTCACGCGGTCGCCATGTGTGGGCGGTGTCAAGCTCACGCCCGCCATGGGCATGCTGAATTCATGAACAACACGCGCCACGGTGTCCTTCCCCGGATGACCGCTCTCGGTAGCCTGCTGCTCGCGCTGGTCGGCGCTCCCGCCCACGCGGAGTCGGCAAAGATTGCCGAGCACGCGGAAGGTGTCGCACCGGAGGTCGCTCGGCCGCGCCACCTGCGGATGGCGGTCGAGCTCGCCGCCGTGTTCGCCGTCGGCAATCGCTGGTACTGGCGCGACGAAGGCAAGCCGAACGAGGTCGACTGGCAGCTCCGCGGCGACAGCGCGCTCCAGGCGAAGCTCGGCGGTCTCGATGCCTGGCGGTTCGACGGCAACCCGTACGACATCAACGCGCTCGGCCATCCGGGGTTCGGGATGCTGACGCACTTCCTCGCACGCGAGAACGGCTACGGGGTCGGACAGGCGTTCGTGATCTCGAGCCTGGCGTCGGGCGCCTGGGAGACGTTCCTCGAGCTGCGCGAGTACGGGAGCCTCAACGACATGGCGACCACGTCCACCGCGGGCGTGCCGCTCGGCGAGGCCGCCTATCAGATCGTCCATCACCTGCGGGACACGCGGTTCCAGCTCCGCGGCGGCATGGGCACCGAGAACGGGAAGGCGTTCGGTGTCACCTCCGCGGCCGGTGATCTGGATCTGATCCCGACCCGCGGCAGCGGCACGTTCCGCGGCGGGCGCCACGTCAGCTTCGTGGCGGAGCTGCCGGTCGACGAGCTCGGCGTTCGGTCGTACGAGGGCGGGGCGAAGACGACGGTCGCGGGCTACTACACGAACACCGATACGGAGCAGCTGGTCACCGGCATCAGCGCCGAGTTCGACTACCGCAAGGACGCCGAGCGTGACGATCGCGACTGGGATCTCCTCACCGCCGTCGCGGTCGGCCCGTCGATCGACTATCGGGTGCGCCACGACAGCGGGTTGACGATCGCGGTCGGTGCCGATCTCTATGTCGACTTCGGCATGCTGAAGGCGAAGGGGTTCGACGCATGGCGCGCGACGCACCCGGCCGAGCGGATGCGCAACACGATGGAAGACCGTTCGCATCCGTATTACTTCGGGGTGGGCGCCTCGATGGATCCGCGGCTGAACGTCGTCTACGGCGGCCTGTTCGCGGGCGCCCGGATTTCAGGCGCGATGTTCAGCTCGGTCGATCACGCGGACCGCGACCAGGAGATGCTGAGCACCGCGGTCCACTTCAAGGACCGCGACGTCAACGCGGCGCTGGCCGCGGGCTACGAGCAGAGTGGCTGGTCGATCATGCTCGACGGCCGGCTCCGCCGCCGCGATGGCTCCGCGGGTGGCGTCGACGATGTCGCGGGGCGCCGCACCGCGATGCTGACGGTCGGCGTCCGGCGCTGAGGCTGCGCGGGGACCGCTCCACCGCATGCGATAGACGGAGGTCATCACTGCTCCAGCGCGGAACGCGCCACCGAGCAGCGCGATGCCGTCTCCATCGGGAGCTGAAACCGCGGAGGAACCGAATCCGCTGTCAGGAGGGGTTCCGGTGGCGAGGAGCGGTCTCCACGAGACCTGGTCGCGATCCCATTCACGCGCGCGATGCCGCGAAGACCGGTAAGCCGTGCCCCGTGTATCCGTGCTGCGTGCCCTGACTCCAGACCACGGACAGAAGTCCTTCAGCGTGCGCCGGCGAATATCGACGCCGAGGGGGTCGAGCGAGGTCGAGATCGGTGTCCTGGCCTGGCCACAGTTTGTGCGGACCGCTCCGACACCTTAGTGTGGAGGTATGGGGCGTTTCTTGGTCGTGTTCGCGATGTGTGCCACCGCGTGCGTGCGCTCGGACGCCACGACATGCGACGACGGATCCGTGTGCCGCGAAGGCACCAGGTGCCACTTGGTCGGGGAGATGTTCGAGTGCGCCACGCCCGACCAGGAAGAGGCGTGCAACGGGAAGGCGCAGGGGGCGGCCTGTCTCGAGGACACCGGGACGTGCTTCGATGGCGCGTGCTTGCCGTCGGCCTGTGGCAACGGTCGCGTCGATGCGAACGAGGTCTGCGACGTCGGAGATGCCGTGGCGGGCGATGGTTGCTCGGCGACCTGCCGATCGGATGAGAGCTGCGGGAACTCCATCGTCGATCCCGTGCGCCTCGTGAACGGGGCGGTCGAGCTGAACGAGCAGTGCGACGACGCCAACCTGCTGACGCACGACGGCTGCTCGAGCGTGTGTCGCTCCGAGACGGCGGCGTGGCGGGTCGTCGACGCGGCGCCCGACGCGCGCCAGGGAACCGCGATGGTGACGGATACCGCGCGGCGCCGGCTTGTCGTGTTCGGTGGGCTGATCGCGACGGGCGTACCTCCGGGGGCGCCGTCGAACGACACGTGGATCCTCGTGACCGATGGGTGGATCCGGATCCGGTCGGCGGTGTCACCGTCGCCGCGCAGCGACCACGCGATGGCGTTCGACGGGCGCAACGTCGTGCTGTTCGGTGGCTGGGCAGACCCGCTGGTGTTCGACGACACGTGGGAGCTCGACCGCGGCCAGTGGAGGCTCGTCTTGCCTGCCACGCATCCGTCGGGCCGGTTCGGGCACGCGATGGCGTTCATGCCCGGCGTCGGCGTCGTGCTGTTCGGCGGTGCCAAGGCCGCCGACGTCATGGGGGAGACCTGGATCTACAAGGCCGGGAACTGGACCGAGGTCTCGGCCACCGCGGGACGTCCACCGTCGCGTTCGAAGGCCGTGCTCGCCTACGATCCGCTGCGCGGCAAGCTCGTGCTCGCAGCGGGCCAGGGAGTCGCAGGCCGGTTGAACGACACGTGGGAGTTCGATGGCACGAGGTGGACCGAGACCCCGTCCAGTGGCGCGCCGCAGGTGTCCGGCGGCATGGCGGCGTTCGACGTGACGCGAGGACGCGTGGTGCTGCACGGCGGGTTTGGATCTGCGCCGGGCTCGGCGGTGGTCGCAACGCAGAGCGCGACGTATGGCTGGAGCGGCACGACGTGGGAGCCGTTCGTGACGAGCTTCCTCCAGCGGCACTCGGGTGCGATCGCGCCGGATCCGATCACCGGCGAGCTGAGCGCCTACGGCGCCGCGTCCACCTCCACACCGTGTTCCCCGTGTACCGACGTCCCCGATGGTGATCTGAATCGTCTCTCGGGCACCGTGTGGAGTCAGCGTGTGTACGGCTCGTACGACGGCGCGCTCGGACCGACGGCCGCGTTCGATCCTGATCGCCGCATGATCGTGGCGTCCGGCGGGGCGGAGGTCGGGGGAGCCAACCCGCCGGGCTCGATGAAGACCTGGGAAGGCGGCGAGCAGTCGTTCCAGCTGCAGTCCGCGTTCGGGCCAGCGGTGGTGGACGCGGCGGCGGCCTACGGCCGGTTTGCGGGCACGCGTGGGGTGTATGTGTTCGGGGGCCGCTCGGGGGCCTCGCTATCGGCAGCGACGTGGCAATGGGCGAACTCGACGTGGACGCAAGTGACGACGGCTACATCGCCACCCGGCCGACGAGAGCATGCGATGGCGTTCGACGTGAAGCGCGGTGTCATCGTCGTGTTCGGAGGTAGTTCGGCGGTGGCGGGCAACGCGCTGCTGCGCGACACTTGGGAGTTCGATGGCACCTCGTGGACGAACCGCACGCCCCCGACGGGCCCCAGCGCGCGTGTGAGCCATGCGATGGCGTACGATCCGATCCGGCAGCGCGTGGTGGTGTTCGGCGGTGACGCCGGTGGCGGGAGCCCGCTCGACGACCTGTGGTCGTGGGATGGCACCGCGTGGACGGCGCTCACGCCGGCGATCCGACCATCGCCGCGCGTCACCTCGCAGCTCGCGTGGGATGCACCGCGCAAGGCGCTCGTGCTCTATGGTGCGCTCGACGACACGTGGGAGTGGAACGGCACGGCGTGGTCGCCGGTCCCCCTGTTCGACGTGCCCGCGCCGCGCCGGAACCACGTGCTCGTGCCCTCGCCCTCGGGCGCAGGCGTGATCGCGTTCGGCGGTGGCACCCTCTCGATCAACAGGACGGTGATCCAGCTGGTCCGTGACGAGCCGACGGCCGACTACGTGGGGTGCCATTCGCAGTTCGACGATGATGGCGACGGCAAGGTCGGTTGCGCGGATCCCGACTGCTGGGCTCGCTGCACGCCGTGGTGCCCTCCCGGCGCGCCGTGCGACCCGACGTTGCCGCGCTGTGGCGACGGTGTGTGCGACAAGCCGCGCGAGGACTGTGGCATCTGCCCGGACGACTGCGGCGCCTGCCCGTGATGTCGAGATGACTGCTCACGCATCGATCCGCACGCCGTCGCGAAACACGCCGCCGGTCTGGGTGGCGGTCACGCCGAACAGCACGCTCGCGGCGCCGGCCTCCACCGAGCGCGGCGCGCCGCGGCCGCCCATGTCGGTGCGCACCCAGCCGGGGCACGTGGCGTTGACGCGGATGTTCCGCGACGCGAGCTCGGCGGCGAGGATCCGCGTGAGCGCGTTGAGCGCGGCCTTCGACACGCCATAGGCGTCGGTGCCCCAGCGCGCGCCGCCGTCGTGCACGACGGAGCGCATCAACTCGACGAGGGCCTCGCGCGTGAGCGCGGGATCGGCGAGGCGGCGGCGATACTCGGGGGCGAGGTTCGCGAGCTCGCCGAGGCCGCTGGTCACGTTGGTGATGGTGGCGCCGTCGCGCAGCAGCGGAAGCATGCCGAGGGTGAGGCGCAGCGGGCCGAAGAAGTTGGTCTCGAGGGTGAGCGCCACGCCGTCGGGGCCGCGCGCGGTGCCGTAGACGCCGGCGTTGTTGACGAGGGCATCGAGCCGGATCGCGCCATCGCGGAGCTTGTGGGCGGCGGTGGTGATCGAGCCGTCGCTCGTGACGTCGAGCTCCACCAGCTTGAGGCGCCCGCCGGTGTCCTTGCGCAGGCGGTTCACGGCGGAGGTACCCTTGGCGCGATCGCGCGCGCCGACGAGCACGTCCCATCCGGTCGTCGCGAGCACGCGGGCGACCTGCTGGCCGATGCCGCGGTTCGCTCCCGAGATCAGCGCGGTGGTGGTCACTCGAACGCCATCTTACAAGGTCGCACCGCTTCGGTCGCCCGAAGGCTCAGTGACCGATCACAAACGACACGAGCTGATGGTCGCGCGGCGTGGCGATCGCTGGCGACGCCGCCCACACGACCTCGCGGACGCACGTCTCCACGCGCTGCCGTTCGGGCTGCGCTGCGCCGGAGACGGTGACGTGAACGTCGGCGATCTCGATCCCCGTCAACTCGACGGCGACGATGACGCGCGCCGTCCTGATCTTGCAGGCCTCGATCGCCGGCTCGAGCTGTTCGTGGAGCCCGAGCACGGAGCGGATCGCCATCCCGGATCCGGTCCCGCTGCCGTGTCCGATCGTGCCGATCCGCCCGCAGCCGCAGATCGCACCGAACCCGGTCCCCCCACCGCGGGGGCCGTCATAGCCCGCGGTGCCCCCCCACGCGCCGTAGAGCGACCAGGTGGCGTTGACGGCGCGCGCGTGGGTCTCGGCGAGCGCGTGCAGCTCGCCCGAGGTCGTGCCCATCACCGATAGCTCGCGCGTCACGTCGCGCGCGCGCGATCGATCCGGAGTCACCGTGCGGGACAGTCGCGTGCCCCAGATCCAACCCTCGACGGTGATCTCGGGCGCGGTCACGCCGGGACGCTGGCCCCACCAGGTGCACGACTCGCCCTCCCGCACGTCCATCGCGTCGCGACACGTCGGCGCGCCTCGGTCGCCCGCGAGGCTCTCCCATCCTGTCGTCACGAGCTTCAAGCGATCGATGGAGACCGGGCGCAGCAACATCGTGGCATCGAGGCCGTCGTCGCCGCGGCTGGTCCCGAGCCGAACCGCGAGGCCTCGGGTGCTGGTGGCCAGGCCCGCGAGCTTCAATTCGTCGTCGCGCTGGAGGCTCGTGCCGTACGACGGGACCACCACGTGGAGCAGGATGCCGGCGGGCAGCATCGTCCGCAGCGAGGTGTCGGATGTATGCGCGAGGCGGCTCGCCATCCGCTCGTCGGTCACGAGCACCACGCGTCGCGTGCCCCCGATGCGCGCGAGCCAAGCCGCCGCCTCCGCGAGGCCGGCGTCGAAGTTGGAGCCGTTGCGCGGGACGAGGGAGCGAAGCGCTTCGTCGACCGAGGCGCGGGCCCTCGCGGCGGTGGTCCATGCCGGCAGCAAGGCCTCGGCGGTGCGCGCGACCGAGACCACCTGGACGCGCGCACCGGGCGCGTGGTCCAGATAGGACTCGACGAGCGCTCGCTGTGCCTCGCGATCATCCTCCGAGAGCGAACGGGAACCGTCGACGATCAGGACCGTCGCGAGATCGCGTGGGATGTCAGCGAGCATCATCGCGACGTCGAGCTCGAAGCGGACGACCGCTTCGCCCCCGAGGTCCACGTGGTCCGCGGAGACACCGTACCGGTCACCCGACGCCCGACGCGAGAGCTCGGAGCTCGCGAAGCGGAACCACATCCCGGCGTCCTCCTCGTTCGTCGCGCAGGCCGTCGCGAGCGTGTCGGGAGGCTCGCCGGCGCGGAGGTCACGGCTGGCCGCGTCGTACCAGCTGGTCGGGACCATCGCGTAGCGCGCGTCGCCGTGAAAGCAGGTGGGCATGGTGACCTCGAGGTCGATCACGAACCGGCCTCGCTGCGGCGACGCGGTCGAGACCCTCACTCCGCCGGGTGATGATTCGATCAGGACCGCGGAGGTCTTGGGGCCCACGGCGGGCGCATCGACCGCGAGGGCCTCGAACTTCGTGCCCGCCGCGTCGATCTTCATCAGGTCGAGGCGGTGCACGACGCCGTTGTGGGTGACGCCCGCACCGGTCACCACGACGCCGGCGGGCAACGCCAGCATCGAACCTCTCGCCCATTCGTTCGCTCCGACCGGGAGCTC
The DNA here is from genome assembly GCA_043759315.1 of Myxococcales bacterium. Classification (GTDB taxonomy): domain Bacteria; phylum Myxococcota_A; class Polyangia; order Haliangiales; family Haliangiaceae; genus JABFXX01. The sequence continues at coordinate 12,946 of JAYVLW010000291.1, read as the reverse complement.
GTAGCGCGCGGTCAGCCTCGCCGTCCTGCCGTCGAGCCTGCCGGTCACCCGGGTCGGGTCCTCGGGGTTGCCGGCGAAGGCGGCGGCGGTCGACGCGACGATCCAGACGAGCGGCAGCCAGCGCATGGCCCTGGGACAGCCCGATCCCCCGTGTGGTTTCGAAAGAGTGGACAGGCGCACCCTGGTACGACGCGGACAGGCCGCCAGATGGGAACATTGGTTTGGGAGACCAACGCTCAGGGAGCTGGCAGCCGCAGGACGAACAGCGCGCCGTGCACGGGCTGGCCGTTGTCGACGCGCAGGATCGATCGCTCGGCGCGCTCCACCGCGAGGTCGTGGGCGGCCGCGAGGCGCCGGATGTACGCGTCGCCGTGGGCGTAGCGCAGCGTGGGCTGGAGCACGAATGCCTCGCTCTCGGCGTGCTCGACGGAGAACGCGAGCGTGCCGCCGGGACGCAGCGCGGCCGCACCCGCGGCGAACGTGGCCTCGAGCGCGCCGACGTAGATGAACACGTCCGCGGCGACGATCAGATCCACCTCGCGTGCGCGCGCGAGCGTCGCGACGAGGTCCTCGCAGTGAAGCTCGTCGTAGATGCCGCGCTGGGCGGCGCGCGCGACCATCCGCGGCGATAGATCGGAGCCCACGAGCGTGCGCGCGAACGGGCGGAGCTCCACGCCGGCGAGCCCCGTGCCGCACCCCAGGTCGAGGACGTGGCGGCTCGCATCGGGGAGCGCGCCGACGAGTGCGACGAGATCCTTCGGCACCGTGTAGTGGAGTCGCTCGGTGAGGTGCTGCTCGAAGTTCGTCGAGTAGGTGTCGAACAGCTCCGCGATCAGCTCGGTCGGGGGCGCGTCGACGCGGGTCGCGGTGTGGTCCCCGGTCAGCCCGGCGAGCAGGAACGGCGCCTGCGCGTGCGCGGGATCGCGGCGCACGATCCGGCGGAGCAGGCCGATCGCCTCGCGCGTGCGGCCCGAGCGGATGTGGTGCTTTGCGAGCCGCTCGAGCGGCATCGTGCTCGAGGTATCGAGCTTGATCGCGGTCTCCATCGCAGCGACCGCGAGCGCATCGTGACCGGCGGCCGCGTAGGCGGTCCCGAGCGCGAGCTGGATCGGCGGGAAGTCCGCGGCCAGCTCGCGCGCGCGCTCGAGCAGATCGATCGCACCATCGACATCCTCGCGCTCGACCAGCAACAGCCCGAGCAGACACAACGCGCCCAGGTGCCCCGGTGCCGCCGCGATCGCCTTGCGATAGCTCGCCTCCGCCGCCGCGAGCTCGCCGCGCTCGGCGTGCTGCTGACCCAGCGCGATGAGCTCGTCGGCCTTGCTGCGCCTCATGCGGGACGACGTATCCCATGAATCGGTATCGCGTGCGATGTACACATCTTCCGCACCGCGGTCTCGGATACAGTCGCGGCCATGAACCGACTCGTCGGGGCGATCGTGATCCTGGCCGCAGCGTGTGGTGGCACCGAGCAGGACGGCGGCCCGCCCACGTTCGACACCACCCCGAAGCAGTGGGTGTACGTGCCGGTCGACGGTTCGAAGTGCATGGACGGTTCGCCGACCGGCGTCGCCGTCAACCTCGGCACCAGCGGTGATCTCGTCATCTACATGGAGGGCGGCGGCGCCTGTTTCAACAGCTCGACGTGCGGACACGTCGCGCACGCCAGCGGCTGGGGGCCCGACAACTACGCGACGGAGATCGCGCTCTACAACGTGGGGCTGTTCGACCGCGTCGACGACAGCAATCCCCTGCACGACGCGACGTTCGTGTTCGTGCCGTACTGCACGGGTGACGTCCACGCCGGTTCGAACCCGAACGGCATGGGCGGGCGCGCGTTCGTCGGCTACGGGAACGTCGGTCACGCGCTGGACCTGATCGTTCCGAAATCGAAGGACGTCAAGCGCGTGGTGCTCGCCGGATCGTCGGCTGGTGGGTTCGGCGCACTCATCAACTACGAGCGCACCCAGGCCGCGTTCGGCGCGACGCCCGTGCACCTCCTCGACGACTCGGGGCCGCCGCTCAACGACATGTTCCTGACGCCATGTCTGCAGAAGCTGTTCCGCACGACGTGGAACCTCGACGCGGCGCTCCCTGCCGGGTGCACCGCATGCTCGCAGCCGAACGGCGGCGGCCTCGAGAACGCGCTCGGGTGGCTCGCGGACGCGCATCCCGACCGGCGGCTCGCGCTCGTCACCAGCATGCGCGATGGCGTGATCCGCAGCTTCTACGGCTACGGATACCCCGACTGCCAGGCCGGCGCGGCGGGCAACCCGATGCCGGAGACCGCGTACGCGGCGGGATCTCCGAGCTCCGCGACCAGGCGCTCGCGAGCCATCCGAACTTCCGCGTGTACTCGAAGGACAGCGGCGAGCACGTGTGGCTGCTGTTCCCGCCCGAGACCGTCTCGCCGCGCCGCGATGGCACTGGCAAGCACCTCGCCACGTGGCTGGCGGAGATGCTCGATCCCGACGCGACGTGGGACAGCGTCGCGCCCTGACCTCGATCAGCTCACGGCGACGCCGAGCAGGTGCCCGATCCCGGCGGTGATCGCCATGGCGAGCGCACCACCGACGGTCACCCGCAGCGACGCCCGGACCATCGATGCACCGCCGAGTCGCCCGCCGAGTGCACCGAGCGCCGCGAGGCTGATCAGGGTGACACCCGCGATCGACACCATCCGCAGCGAGGTCGGCGCGATCAACAGCCCCACGATCGGGAGCAGCGCGAACACCGCGAAGCTGAGGGCCGAGATCCACGCGGCCTGGAAGGGTCGCGCGAGGCCATGCTGCTCGATCCCGAGCTCGTCGCGAAGGTGGGCGCCGAGCTTGTCGTGTGCCGTGAGCTGGATCGCGACCTTGCGTGCGAGCTCGGCATCGAGGCCGCGGCCGGCGTAGATCTTCGTCAGCTCGTCGAGCTCGGACTCGGGACTGGTGGCGAGCTCGCGGGTCTCTCGCGCGATGTCGGCGACCTCGGCATCGCGCTGCGAGCTGACGGAGACGTACTCACCCGCGGCCATCGACATCGCGCCGGCGCACAGCCCCGCGACGCCGGCGGTCAGGATCGCCGACGTCGATGCCTCCGAGGCGGCGACGCCGATCATCAGGCTGGCGGTCGAGACGATCGCGTCGTTGGACCCGAGCACGGCCGCGCGCAGCCAGCCGGCGCGCCCGCTGCGGTGGGTCTCCTTGTGGGATCGCATGGCGTGCAGTGTACTCGACGACGATCGGCCGGGCGCGTAGCGCGCCGCGCCTGTCAGTCCCCCTCGGGCTCGTTGCGCGCCCCGCCGACGATCGGGAACGCGAGGCGAAACACGGTCGCAGCGTCGGCTCTCCGGTACGAGATGGTTCCCGCGTGATCGGCGGCCACCCGCGAGACGATCGCGAGCCCGAGCCCGGTCCCGCCGGGCTTGGTCGTGAAGAACGGTTCGAAGATCGGAGCAGCGCCATTCGCCGGAACACCGGCGCCGTGATCCTCGATCTCGATCGCGATCGTGTTCTCGTGAACCTCCAGGCGCACCCGGACCTCGCGATCGGCGACCTCGGCGGCGGCGTCGATCGCATTCGCGAGCAGGTGATAGACGGCGGTCGCGATGCGCGAGGCATCGACCTCCGCGCTCGCCTTGTCGTCGGCATCGAACAGCATGCTGACCCCTGCGGCGACCGCCTTGGTTCGCGCGCGATCGATCGCTCGTTCGACGAGGAGCCGGACGTCGACGCGCTCGAGGTTCATGGGAAGCGGGCGGACGAACACGAGGAAGTCATCGAGCAAGGTCGAGATCCGGCGGATGTCCACGGTCGCGTGGTTGATCGCGACCGCGGTCGGCGTGGTGGTCCCATGTGCGTTGCGCTCGTGGCGCGCGGCGAGCGCGAGCTGCAGCAACGCGCCGTTGAGCGGGTTGCGAAGCTCGTGCGTCAGGCCGGCCACGAGGCTCCCGAGCGACGCGATGCGCTCGTGCTCGCGTGACCGGGCCGCGGCCTCGCGCTCGTCGGTGATGTCGATCCCCACGGCCCACAGCTGGATCGGCTCCGCGAACAGCACCGACGAGCGTGCGAACCGCCAGCGCACGCTGCGGCCATTGCGGCACAGCGCGTCGTACGGGCGAACGCGCTCTCCGCGGTGGGCCTCGTCCCACAACGAGAGGACGTGGTCGTGGCGCTCGTCACTCGCGAAGAACCCCAGCCAGCTCGCCCCGACCGCGGCGTCACGGGGCACGCCGGTGAGCTCCTCGCACGGACGATTGAACGCGACGATGGTGCCCTCTCGGTCGAGCCCACAGATCAGCAGGTCGAGGCCGTCGATGACGTCCAGGATGACGGGAAGTGGCGTCATGCGACCTGAGAGATCGCGGCGGCGCGAAGCACGTGCTCGTACAGCCGCGGCAGATCGATCGGCTTCATCAGTCGCACCACGCCGGGGATCGTCGCGGCGTCCATCGCGCGCGCGCACAGCAAGATGGTGTGCCGCGGATGCGCCAGCACGGAGAGGTCGCAGGTCACGCCGAGCCCGGGCAGCTGGGCGTCGGCGATCACCACGTCGGGTTGGTTCACCTTCGCAAGAGCCCTGCCCTCCTGACAGGTGGCCGCCGTCCACACGGTGTGTCCCTCGCCGTACAGCAGCGCCTCGAGTGCCGCCCGATCACTGGCGAAGGGGCTGACGATCAGGACCCGCATGCCCTGTGAGGCATCACACCTCGTGCCAGAGAACCGCGAAAGATCTCGCCAGAACCGCGCATTAGTTGCGTGCGAGGCCATTCGACACGATTTCGGCGCGCGATGCGGCAGTTCATCCCCATGGACGCGCTGCCCCGATGCAGCGTCCTCACGCTCACCATACGAGCGGTCGTGCCGCCGGCGTGCTTACATCTGACCCGATATGAAGAAGCGCGTCGTCGTCATCGGGGCCGGGCTGTGCGGTTCGGTCGTCAGCACGCTGCTGCGCAACGACTTCGCGGTGACGGTGCTCGAGCAGGGCCGGAAGAAGCGGCCGCTGTTCGACGATGTGGACTGCGATACCGGCGAGCTCAACACGTCGATCAATCGCGCCGAGGGCCTCGGCGGCACGACCAACTACTGGCACAACGCGCTGATCGAGCTCGATGACAAGGATCTCCAGAAGGCGGGGATCGAGCCGCGCGGCTTCGCCTCGTACTATCAGAAGGCCTGGGAGTTCTTTCTCTCGAAGGGCGAGCTCGCCGACTGTAATCGCGCGCGCGATGCGAACGCGGCGAGCGTGGCGGGGGGCGCGTCCACGATCGCGCACATGGTCCTACCGCAGACGCGGCACAACGTGTGGAACCTCGCGAACCAGCGCAACCCCGGCGACAAGATCGACGTCGTCTACGGCCACGCGCAGCGGATCGTCGACGGCGGCGTCGAGCTCAAGGGCGGGGAGCGGATCGCTGCCGACTACGTCATCGCGTGCGGCGGCGGACTGGGGACGCCGGTGCTGCTCGCGAGCTCGCTCGGCAAGGACGACGGCTTCGTGCCCGGCTACCACGACCACCCGATGGCATACGTCGCCAAGGTCAGGCTGCGCCCCGACAGCCGGCTGAAGAAGATCTCGAGCACCGCGACGCTGTCGGCCGACGTCCGCGCCGGCCTCGTCTATGACACGGACGACCTCAAGACGGTGGTGTACCTGCGCCCGGCCGTGGACATGCGGCTCGGCTCGATCATGGGGCCGGCGCGCTACATCCTCTCGGACCTCCGCAACGATCCGTTCTCGCCGAAGAAGATCCTGATGCTCCTCGGCAACCTCGAGGCGGTCCGCGAGGCGATCCTGTTCAAGACTCGGCTCGGGTTCCGCGGCAACTACTACTCGGTGCTGATCCTCGGCGAGCAGACGCCGCTCGCGACCCGCGGGCTCCAGATGGCGAAGGGCAAGCGACCGGCGCTCAACTGGCACGTGACCCCCGACGAGCTTCGGTCGTACGAAGCGAGCGTCGACAAGTTCTTCGCCGAGTTCGCCGACGACATCGTCGAGAAGAAGGTCGTCCCGACGGCGAGCTGGGAGTTCCGCAACGCCGCGCATCACTCGGGGACCGCGACCTCGTTCGTGCCGGCGCCCGGGGACACCAGCAAGGAGTTCTTCGGGGTCACCGGGCTGCCGAGCGCCTACGTCTGCGATGGCTCGCTGCTGCGCGCGGCCGGCATCGCGAACAGTGGCCTCACGCTGGTCGCGCTGACGTACCGTCTCGCCGAGCACCTGCGCGCGACCGCGTGACTACTCGAGCGCCGCGTCCATCCGGGTCAGCGCGAGCCAGTTCTCGACGAGCTCGCGCGCGGCCTTCGCCCGCGGGGCCGGCACGGTGATCCGATGCTGCCAGCCGCCCTCCTCGGTGGAGTCGAAGCGGCCCCACGACCGGATCGCACCGAGCGCCTCGAGCTCGCGCAGCAAGCCACGCGCGACGCCGTCGTAGCGTCCGCGCGTGTGCTCGTCGTCGCCGGCGATGACGAGCGTCGTGCCGGTAGGTGGATCGTCGGAGAGATCCGCGATCCGATCGATCGCGGCCGCATCGCTGGCGGCATCACCGATCGCGAGCGCGGCCGAGCGCACCTCCGCGAACAGCGCGGCCGCCGCGCGTCTGGTGAGTCGCCCGACATCGCGGAGAGGTGGCGCGGGCGCCACGATGTAGAGCGGATCCGGATCGCCGGCGCGCGTGCCGTCGAAGCCGACCCGCGCTCCGAGCGAGAGCCGCGACAACCAGCGCAACCAGACGGGGACGGCCGCGCCGACCGGCACCGCGCGCAGCTCCGGATCGGTGACGAGTGGCACCGCGAGCAGCAGCGCCCAGCCGAAGCTGCCGAACCAGCCGAGCCCGTTGTGACCGAGCGCGCGTGCCCGCACGAACCGCCGCACGTGGGGCCAGGCGGCCTGGAACGCGTCATCGCGCCCGTGGTCGCGCAGCTGTGCGGCGAGCAAGGCCGCGTCGCGCGGTCCGGATCGCATCCGGCGCGCGATGTCGCCGTCGCCCGTCACGACGGTGATATCGACCGGCATGCCCTCGAGCGTTCCATGGATGCGCGGCGGTAGCGTCGGGAGCTGCGTCATCCCGAGCGCGGCGGCGAGGCGCGCGGGATCGTCGTCGGAGACCAGCACGTCGACGTCGCCGGCATGGGCCGGGGCGTAGACACTGGAGCCGTACGCTTCGACGACCGCGCGCGGGTCCGCGACGGCGCGCACGCGCAAAAGGACGCGCTCCGCGGGGGTGGGCGCCGACATCGCGCGATGGTGCCAGATAATCCGCGAGCCGCGTCGTGCGCGCGCGCATTGTGCGACTCGGGTGGCGGTATCCTGCGGCATGCGCGCGGTCGCCCGGCTCGTGTTCGTGTTCGTGTGGCTGTCGATCGGAGCGTGCGGCGACGAGCAGCCCGTGTGCAGCGGCGAGAAGCTGTTCGGGAGACCGACGGCGGCCACAGGGCTTGGCGCCGACCAGTGCGGGCCGACGTGCTCGTGCAAGGGAGCCGCGTGGACGGCTCCCGCGTACAGCGCGAGTGACGCCGACGCCCTGCTCGCGTGGCAGCTCGTCGATCCGCCGAGGCTCCTCGACAGCGATCCGTACGCCGATCCGGCGCCCGTGCCGGGGAATCCCGACGCGGTGTGCGCGGTCGTGGTCGAACCGTCAGGATCGCGTTCGTATCGGCTCGAGACCTTCGCGTCCGAGGCCGCGGCGCTCCAGGCGGGGGCGCTGGTGACCCACTTCGATGCCTGTGGCCAGTGCTCGTCCCTCGCGGACCTCGCCGTCTACATGCGCTTTCCCGATCTCACCGCCCCGGTCCGGCAGTGCGCCGTGGATCACCTGAACGACACGCCGGAGGTCAACCGACAGTGCCTCGAGGCGTTGGGCTTCACCGTGCCGTGCGCGCAGATCTGGTACTTCAACACCGTCGCCACCCGGAACGCGTGCGCGGCGCCGTGCTTCCTCGCGTTCAACGAGCCGTATCACCTACCGGATGGAGCGTTGAACCCGTGCCTGCAGTGCGACGAGGACCACAGCGGTCCCGTGTTCAAGGCCATCGCCGGGCGCACCCGCCGGAACACCGGTATCGCATCGTCGATGTGCAGACCGTGCGGCGAGGTCCGCCCGCTGGTTCACGCCTATCCGTGATGCCGCGTGGCCGGGAGCGCGTCGAGACCTCGCAGGCCCAGCGACGCCTTGAAGGTCACGCAGGACGACGAAGCCGTGAGTTAGCGGCGCGAGAAGAACGCCGCGTTGCGGGCGATATCCGCGGCGGGCGCATCGGCCTCGTCCACGATCGCATCGACGGGACACTCGGGTGCGCACGCGCCGCAGCCGATGCACTCGTCGGGATCGATGAACATCTGGACGCCGGGGAACCGCTTGGCTCGCTCTCCCGGTGCCACCGCGCGGAGCTCGTCGAGTGCGATGGGGCCGACGATGCAATCGACCGGGCAGACATCGACGCACGCGCTATCGCAGGTGCCGATGCACTTCTGAGTGATGACGTAGGTCATGGCCTCGGTGGAGCACCCGCCGTGCCGCGCCAAGGCCGCGAAGGCACACGGACCTCATCGGAGATCACCGATATGTCAGTGTTGACACCGGTATATCGGTGCATAGTCTCCAGGTGAGCGCACGGCTGATCGCGGAGCTGCTGGAGGCGAGCGCCGCTGGGCACTCGCCGCGCGCGCTCGTGCGCGAGCTGGCCGCCGTGCTCGGTGCGCATGCAACGCTGAGTCGCGTCGAGCTGGGGGCACCGCTGCCGCCCGCAATCGCCGAGCGCATCGGGACCGAGTGGCGGACCGTAGAGGTGGCGAGCTCGCGGCGCGCGGCGACCGTGATCGCGCCGGGGTTGGCGGTCGTGGCGCAGGGCGGACTCCCCCCGGTGCTCGCCGATCGCGAGGTCCAGCGGGCGATCGGCGCGGTCATGGGAATGGCCGCGCAGCACATCGATGTGGTGCAGCGCCTCGCGCATCTCTCGCGCAAGGCGCAGCTCGTGAACCGCGAGCTGCGCGCCGATCTCGAGCGCGTCGATGATCCGGGCGCGGTAGTGGCGAACAGCAGCCGCATGCGCTCGGCGCTCGCGCGCGTCGCGCAGGTGGCGCGTCATCCGACGACCGTGCTGCTGCTCGGCGAGTCGGGGAGCGGCAAGGAGGTGCTCGCGCGCGAGCTGCACCGGCGATCGCCGCGGGCGCACCGCGCGATGCTGCAGCTCAACTGCGCGGCGATTCCCGAGACGCTGATCGAGAGCGAGCTGTTCGGTCACGAGCGCGGCGCATTCACAGGCGCCGAGCGCGCGCACGCGGGCGTGTTCGAGCGCACGCACCGCAGCACGCTGCTGCTCGACGAGGTCGGCGAGCTGTCGCTGGCCGCCCAGGCGAAGCTGTTGCGCGTTCTCCAGGAGGGGAAGATCCGCCGCGTCGGGGGCGACACAGAGGTCAGCGTCGACGTGCGCCTCGTGGCGGCGACGCATCGCTCGCTGGCCACGATGGTCGGCGAGCGAACATTCCGCGAGGACCTCTTCTATCGGCTCGACGTGTTCCAGATCGAGGTCCCACCGCTGCGCGACCGGCGCGAGGACCTCGCGCCGCTGATCAGCGCGGTCGGCCGCGAGCTGGCCACGCGCATGGGCATCGCGCTCCCTCCGATCTCCCGTGGCTTCGTCGCGAAGCTCGCGGCGCACGACTGGCCGGGCAACGTCCGCGAGCTGCGCAACCTCCTCGAGTCCGCGCTCGTGCTCGGCGGCGGTACGGCATTCGTGCTGCCGGAGGAGTTTCCGCGGCGGAGCACGACACGCGGGCCGCGCCCCTTCGATGCGGCCGTGCGCGACACCATCGAGGATGTGCTGCGGGCAACGCGCGGCAAACTCTACGGTGCGGACGGCGCGGCGGCGCGACTCGGCATGCCGCCGGCCACACTTCAGAGCAAGATGAAGAAGCTCGGCATCGAGCGCCGGAGGTTCGTGTGAAGCATGCAGGAGCGCCGGAGTAGCAGCTACTCGTGCGGGACGATCTCGCAGTCGATCAGGTCGAGGCGCTTGAAGTCGCCCTTTCCGGTTTCGTTCACCGTCCCCCTGACATCGAGACGCAACTTCGGGAGGTCGAACGCCATCGCCGCGCGGCGGAACCGCGTCACGCCTTCTTCGCCACCCGCCATGATGCACGTGAGCTGCTTGCCGTCGGCGGTCGCGGCGAACGACACCTGATCGTTACCCTGCGACGTGAACACGCAACCGTCGAACGCGAAGCGTTTTCCCGTCAGCTCGACCTTGGCCGCGGCCAGCTCCGGCTTCCCGAGGTTGCCCCAACCGTTCGCGGCAGAAAGGCGCGTCGAGAACTGCTCGATGGCACTGGTGGCGCACGGGACGCCTTCCGCGTTGCGCGCGTCGCTCGATTTGCAGGCTGGCATCACCGCGGCGACGACGAGGACAAAGGAGGGTTTCATGGCCGCGTCGTGCCACATGGAGCGGTTCCGGCGGCGCGATAGAATCGGCAACCCCGTCGATAAGGTCTGCCGCGCGGGCTACGCCGCGAGCGTCCATTGCTCGAGCAACCCGGTTCGCTGCTTCTCGGTCGAACGCGCCGGGAACAAGGTGCGCCGGTGAGACGGTCGACGAGCGGAGAGGTACACTTGCGCTGCCTGATGAGCCGCGTGGTTGTCGTCTCCGCGTGGGTGGTCGCGTTCGCGGGGAGTGCCGCGGCGCAGGGCTCGTTCGACGGCACGGTCGTCGACGAAGATGGCATGCCGATCTCCGGCGCGACGATCTTGCTCCGCGACCAGGCGGCGACGACCGCCGACGACGGCACCTTCACCATCACCGCAGGGCCCGGCACGATGACGGTGATCGCGGCGGGCTTCGTGTCCCGGACGCTGCCCGCGAAGGCCGGCGTCGTGGTGCGGCTCGCCCGGGCAACCGGCGAGGTCATCGAGGTCGTGGGCAAGGCGCCCGAGGAGAGCAAGCCGCTCGCGTATACGATGTCAGCCAAGGACATCGCGTCCACGCCCGGCGCGATGAACGATGCGCTGCGCGCGATCACGATCTTGCCGGCGGCCGCGCGGATCCCGTTCTCGTTCGGCGGTGTGGTGCTGCGCGGGATGTCGCCGCGGGACTCGAGTGTGTTCATCGACGGTGTCGAGATCCCGCTCGCGTTTCACTTCGGCGGCATCACCGGCGTGTTCCCGACGCAGATGCTCCAGGACATGCGCGTGGTCCCGAGCGGCTTCGACGTGTCGCTGGGGCGCACGCAGGGCGGCGTCGTCGAGCTGACCTCCCGTGCGCCACGGGGGGACGCGTATCGCATCGGCGGCGAGGTCAGCCTGCTGCATTCGCAGGCCACGGCCGAGGGCCCGCTGCCGCGCGACGGTGCGTTCCTCGTGTCGCTGCGGCGATCGTACTTCGACGTGTTCCTGCGGCCGTTCGTCAGCATCAACGATCCACTGCCGAGCTACACCGATGGCCAGGCGCGCGCCCAGTGGGGTGAGCCCGCCAAGCGCGGTCAGCTCGCGGCCTACGTGATCGGCTCGCTCGACCGGATCGCGAACTCCACGGATGCCGCGAACCCGAACGATCTGGATGCCCAGGGCCATGTCGCCGCCAACCTCGGCTTTGTTCGCGCGGGCGCCATCTACAAGCGGAGGATCGATCAGTCGCTCTACACGCTCGCGCCGATGCTCGGCACCAACATCCTCACGCTGTACACCAAGGAGTACAAGGACGCCCCGCCGGCACCACCCGAGGTGGTCGACATCAGCCGTCGCTGGTACCTGTTCGGCGGTCGCGGCGAGTGGCTCCGCGACGACCCGGGCGGGTTCCTCCACGCCGGCGTCGACGTCTCGGGCGGTTACCTCGGGCGGATCTCGCAGCCGAAGTCCGAGAGCACCGACAACGACTTCCCGTTCCCGCGCAACACGGTGCTGTGGACGGATGCCGCCGTGTTCGTCGAGGCGCGCCGGCACTGGTACGGCGACAAGGTCTCGGTGCGCCCGGGCCTCCGGCTCGATCGGTTCGGACTCGGCGAGCAGTGGGCGCTCGATCCGCGGATCAACGCGCACGTCTCGCTGACGTCGACGTCCACGCTGCGCGCGTCGCTCGGTCGTTACCACCAGCCACCGTCGGCCGCGCACTTCGACGAGTTCGCCGATAACCTCCAGGCCAAGAGCTCGTACGTCGATCAAGGCACGATCACCGTCGAGGTCGCGCCATCGGCAGGCATCACGGCGTCGATCACCGGCTTCGCTCACGACGGTCGCAAGACGCTGGTCGATCTCGCGGCGCGCACCACCCGCGAGAGGGGCATCGATCTCGAGCAGGTGTTCCAGGAGCTCCTCGAGGAGCAGATCGGACTCTACGGCTTCCAGGCGAACGTCGGTCGCCAGCGCACCTACGGCATCGAGACCTCCGTGCGCTACGACTCCGACTCGTTCCGCGCCCTCGGAAACTTTTCGTGGTCGCGTGCGAAGCGCAAGTACGATCCAGCGCTCGGCGGCGCCTGGGAGCCCTACGGCCTCGATCAGCCGCTGCGGCTGAACCTCCTGTTCGCGACCACCGCGTACCGCTGGAACTTCGGGACGCGGCTCACGATGGTGTCCGGGAATCCGGCCCACCTGATCCCGGAGGGCACACCCTACGACCCCGAGATCGAGCCGGCGAAGGAGCTGGTGCGTCTCCCGCTGTTCTGGCAGTTCGATGTTCGCGTCGACCGGACGTGGCCAACCTCGTGGGGGAGCGTCATGCTGTTCTTCGATCTGCAGAACGTCACGAACCATCGCAACGTCGAAGCGCGCGACAGCGTCCTCGACTACGACCGCCCGCTCGCGGGGCAGCGGTATCGCTATGACGACATCCTGGGCCTTCCGCTCCTCCCGTACATCGGAGTCGAGTTTGCGCCGCGCTGAGCTCGCGATCCTCGCGGCCGTCGCCTTCACCGGCTGCATGCGGATCTATCCGGACCCCGATCTGCCCGACGTCAAGGTCCGGTGGGG
>JAYVLW010000290.1:0-22244 GCA_043759315.1 Myxococcales bacterium | reverse complement strand
GTCTGGACCGCCGGCGATTCGCCGAGCAGCTCGTCCCCACTGGCCTGCGGCGCGCGCCGGAGCTGCGCGAGGAACGGGACCGCGACCGCCGCGAGGATGCGCAGCTCGGCGACGGTGCGCTCGTCGATCGCAGAGCGACCGTGGCGCGCGAGGAACACCGCGCCGAGCGTGCGGCCATCGAGCCGCATCGGCAGGCACAGCGCCGAGGCGAGGCGAAGTGCGGTGACCGATGGCAGCGCCGCGTAGCGCGAGTGCCCGGCCACGTCGTCGAGCTGGATCCGCTCGCCGGTGCCGAGCACGTCCTTGACGATCGTATCCGAGAGGAGCTCCGCCGCGCGATCGAGCACCGCACCATCGCGATCGCGTGCCGCGGCGACCGAGTAGCCCTCGCCCTCGACGAGGATCAGCGCGCCGAGGTCCGCGCCCGAGGCGCCGATCAGGCCGGTGAGCAGCAGCTCGACCGCCTTGTCGGCGGAGTCGACCGCGGCGAGCGCCGAGACCAGCGCCTCGATCGAACGCTCGCGGTCGCGCGCGACGGCGGTGGACTCGAGCGCGAGCGTGATCCCATCGGCCTCGAGCGACTGCCCCGGCTCGAGCCGCTGGCGCTGCTGCGTGGATGCGATCAGCACCTCGACGGCCTCGTCGCCGCGATGCACCACCGCCCAGTGTGCCGGCGCCGTGGGCAACCGCACATCGGCGGTGACATCCGCGCCGAGGCTCGTGATCCGCTTCGTCACCGGCAAGCGCAGCGGATGCGCGCCGCGCACGGGCGTGACGACCAGCACGAGGGCCGCATCGATGCTCATCGGGCTGCATGGTAGCGTGCGGCCACGATGAAGATCGCGGTCGTTGGCACTGGATATGTCGGCCTCGTCACCGGCGCCGGGTTCTCGGATTTCGGCCACGACGTGACCTGCGTCGATATCGATGCGAAGCGCGTCGAGACCCTGACCCGCGGCGAGGTCCCGTTCTACGAGCCCGGCCTCCACGATCTCATCAAGCGCAACGCGGGGCTCGACCGCCTGCACTTCACGACCTCGACGGTCGACGCCGTCGCCGGCGCCGAGATCGTGTTCATCGCCGTCGGCACGCCCTCGGGCGAGGACGGCAGCGCGGATCTCAACCACGTGCTCGAGGCCGCGAAGCAGATCGGCGCCGCGCTGACCGGGTTCGCGGTGATCGTCACCAAGAGCACCGTGCCCGTCGGGACGGCCGCGAAGGTGCGCACCGCCGTGGCATCCGCGACAACGCATCCGTTCGCGGTCGCGTCCAACCCCGAGTTCCTCAAGGAAGGCGACGCGGTCAACGACTTCCTCCGGCCCGCGCGCGTCATCGTGGGCGCCGAGGATCCGCAGGCGATCACGGTGTTGCGCGAGCTCTACCGCGGCATGCTGCGCACAAGCGATCGCGTGCAGGTGATGGACATCGCCTCCGCCGAGCTGACGAAGTACGCGGCGAACGCCATGCTCGCCACGCGGATCTCGTTCATGAACGAGCTGTCGCGCCTGTGCGAGGTCGTCGGCGCCGACATCGAGTCCGTGCGCAAAGGCATCGGCTCCGATCCGCGCATCGGCAACAAGTTCCTGTTCGCCGGTGCGGGCTTCGGTGGTTCATGCCTGGTCGGCTCGGAGACGGTGGTGGTTCGTCGACGAGGCACGACCAGTCTGAGAACCCTGAGGTCACTCGTCGCGGCCCCGGATGGGCCAGCGTCGGTGTGCGAGCACCCCGAGGAGCTCGAAGTCCTGGCGTGGCCCGGCCCCGGATCACGGCCGCACTTTCTGCCGGTCCAGGCAATCACCCGACGTGCGTACGAGGGCGAGTTGGTGATCGTGCGGACCAAGATGGGACGACGCCTGGCATGCACGCCCGATCACCCGTTCGTGGTGACACAGGATGGCGAACGATGGGAGACGGTCCTCGCCGAGCACCTGACGACCGACCACTGGCTTCCGTTTGCGGCCGCACCGGCTGACAACGCAGGCGAGAAGTCGCCGACTTTCGACGTCCTCACCGGCGTCCTGGCCGCTGGCGTCCCGCCCGAGCACGTGATCGTTCATCTGGGGACTGAGATCGTGCGCTCGGAGCAGGTCACGACTGCACTGCGTTCGGTGCTGCGCGACAAGAATCGACTCTCCGACGTGCGGCAGAATGGAACGTTACGGCTTCACGAAGCCCAACAGGCGGGGCTCGATCTCGAGGCTGCGACGATCGGCACGAGCCGGAGCGGCACGTATGTGCCGGCGCGGATCGCGATGACGTCTGCGTTCTGGCGTGTGGTCGGCCTCTACTGTGCGGAGGGGTGGATCACGACTGACCTGGGGCGCGATGGCGCGCAGCGGATGCGGATCGCATGGTCGTTCCATCCCCGCGACGAAGAGCATCTCGTCGACGAGATCGTCTCGTACTGGGACTCGATCGGAATCAAGTGCAGCGTCCACAGCACCCCGACCTCGCGGAAGGTCTCGGTGTCATCGCGCCTGCTGGCTACGTGGCTGACGAAGGTCCTCGGGATCGGTACGAACTGCTACAACCAGCGCGTACCTGATGCGCTATGGACGGCGCCAACGGCCGCGAAGCGCGCTTTCGTATCCGGAATGTGGCTCGGCGACGGCAGCTGGAGCTACGTGACGAATCGGCGCGGCGCCGTGTTCGAGTACGGCACGGTGAGCAAGGAAATGGCCGACGGCCTGCTCAGACTTCTGGGCGAGCTAGGAATCGTCGCATCGTGGAAGATCGGCCGTCCGCCCGGCTCTACGCTGGACACCCACTTCGTCCGCGTCTCGGGTGCGGAGCAAGTGGAGCACGTGCTCGATTGGTGCCACCCCGGGGATGCGGATCGCGTCGCCCTCGCGATCTCCAGGCAGACAAAGCGAACCGCGCCGACGGGGTACCGAATGGATTCGCAGCCGCGGATGCGCGTTGTCGAATGCTCACGCCGACGCTTTCAGGGCTCCGTGTACTCTCTCGAGGTCCCCGGTGCAGAGACGTTCGTAACGACGGCGGGCCTGATCACCCACAACTGCTTCCCGAAGGATCTTCGCGCCCTCCGCCACATGGCGCAGACCGTGGACGTTCCGCTCATGGTGGTGGACGCGGTCGAGCGCGCCAACGAGAGGCAGAAGCACGTGCTCGGCGAGCGCGTGCTCGCCCACTTCGGGGCAGACCTCGCGGGCAAGCGCATCGCACTCTGGGGCCTCGCGTTCAAGCCCGAGACCGATGACATCCGCGAGTCGCCCGCGCTCGTGCTGCTCGAGCAGCTGCGCGCCGCGGGCGCGAACGTCGTCGGCTACGACCCGGCGGCGATGGCGAACGTCAAGGCGCAGGGCATCGCGATCGAGCTCGCGAAGGACGGCTACACCGCGGCGACCGGCGCCGATGCGCTCGTGCTCGTCACCGAATGGCACGAGCTGCGGGATCCGGATCTCGATCGGCTGAAGTCCCTGATGCGCACGCACGTGCTGATCGATGGCCGCAACGTGTGGCCCGCCGCCGATGCGCGCGCCGCCGGCTTCACGTACTACGGCATCGGTCGCGCCTGAAGCCACGCGTACTGGCGCGCGACACCGGTCTCGACGTTCGTCGTCGGCTGGTAGCCGAGGGCCGCGCGCGCGCGATCGATGTTCGCGAACGTGATCGGCACGTCGCCGGGCTGATCGGGCTGCCGGTCGATCACCGCGGGTTTGCCGACGACGCGCTCGATCACGGTGACCAGCTCGCGGAGCGAGATCGTGTGCGTGCCGCCCAGATTGTAGATCTCGTACTGCGCGGGCGCGCTGCGCTCGATCGCGGCGACCACGCCGCTAACGATGTCGTCGATGAACGTGTAGTCGCGACGCGACGAGCCATCGCCGTAGAGCGTGATCGGCGTGCCCGCCGCGATCGCGCCGAGGAACTTCATGATCGCCATGTCGGGGCGCTGGCGCGGACCGAACACCGTGAAGAACCGCAGCGCGGAGACGCCGATCCCGAACAGGTCGCGATAGGCCGACAGCTGGAGCTCGTTCATCCGCTTCGTCGCCGCATATGGCGACGCGGGCGTCAGGCACGGATCGTCCTCGCGGAACGCCTCCACCGCGCCGGGCTTCGCGCCGTAGACCGAGCTCGATGACGCAAACACGAGCCGCGCGAGACCGAGCGCGCGCATGCGCTGCACGATCACGCCGGTGCCGACGATGTTCGTCTGCAGATAGCGCTGGGGCTCCGCGAGCGAGGGCCGCACCCCGGCGAGCGCCGCGAGGTGGCACACCACGTCGACGTCGGGCGTGATCACCGCCTCGACAGCCGCCGGGTCGCAGATATCGCCCGTGACGAGCCGGCACCCCGGCAGCTGGGCGAGCACCGCGGCGTTCTCGCGCTTGCGATCGCTGGAATAAAGGTACGAGTCGAAGGAATCGAGACCAGTTACGCGATGGCCGGCCGCCACCAGGCGCTCGGTGGTGTGGGAGCCGATAAATCCCGCCGCTCCGGTCACGACGACGTGCATCGAGGAAAACGGTATCACGCCGCAAAATCGGCGCGGCGTCGTCGGTGGAGGCCGTGTTAGCGTCCGCGCGAATGCCGGCCGCCCCCGCTTCGATCCGCGTCGCGGACTACGAGCTGTTCGAGCGGCTCGGCGAGGGCGGTGCGGGTCAGGTCTATCGCGCGCTCGACAAGTCAGGGACCAACGTCGCGGTCAAGCTGCTCGGCCCCGCCGCCGATCTCGATCCCGAGGCCGCGCACGCGCGGTTCCGCCGCGAGGTCGACATCCTGCGCCAGCTCGATCACCCCGCGCTGTCGACACTCCTCGACCACGGCTTCGACGACGAGCTCGGCCCTTACCTCGTGATGCCGCTGGTCCCCGGGCAAACGCTGCGCCAGGTGATCGCCGGCGCGAAGCTGTGTCCCGAGGCCGCGGTGCTCCTGCTCGAGCCGGTCGCGTCCGCGATCGCCGCGCTGCACGAGCGGTCGCTGATCCATCGCGACCTCAAGCCCGAGAACGTGATGCTGACGCCGGATGGGCGCGTGGTCGTCGTCGATCTCGGCCTCGCGTGGGGGCCAGATCTGTCGCGCCACACCGCGGAGGGCACGGCGGTCGGCTCGGTCCCGTACATGTCACCGGAGCAGATCGAAGGCTCGGGCGTGGGCACCGCCGCGGATATCTGGGCGCTCGGCGTGATGCTCTACGAGCTCGTCGCCGGTAAGCGACCGTTCGCGCGCACGCGGACGTCGGAGGAAGCGGCGGCCGCTCTCGTGGGATCGTATGCGCCGCTCGATGCCGTCGATCCGCGCTGCGCACCGGAGCTGACGAAGCTCGTCGCCCAGTCGCTCGATCGCGCGCCGCTCTCCCGCCCGACGGCGGCGGTGTTCGCCCACGAGCTGCTCGGGGCGATCGACTGGGTCGACACGGCCGATCACGCGCGCGAGCGGGCCGCGATCGCGCTCGCACCGGCGCAGTACGCGGTGCGCGTCTCCCCGTTCCGCGTGCGTCGCGAGAAGCGACTCGCGCGCGAGGCGATCGCGGCGGCGCGGCCGTTCCAGGCGCTCGCACACGTCGATCGCGCCCTCGCCTACGCCCCGAACGATCCGGAGCTGCTGTCGCTCGCCGACGAGGCGGAGTCGAAGTCGAGCCGGGTCCCCGCGCCGATACAGGAGATCTCCGGCGAGCGCAGCGACGTGATCCGCTCCGCCCCCGCCGCCCAGGCACTCGAGGTCGACAAGCCGCCCCCGCGCTCGATCCTGCCGATGACCGCGGCCGCCGTCGGTGGCGCCGCGTTCGCGATCGTCGTGACCTGGCTCGCGCTCAAGGATCGCCACGACAAGAAGCCCGACGAGCCCGCGGTGGTCGCGGTCGCGAAGGACGCGGGTATCGATGCCGCGCCGGTCGCACCGCCGGACGACGCACTCGTGATCGTCACGTCAGCGCTCGACGCTGCCCCGATGGATCCTTCGAAGCCGTCGCCGATCGCCGGTCTCGTCCTCCTCAACGAGGCCGGGATCCCGAACAACCTGCCGAGCCGGATCGGCGACATGACAGCGCCGCCCGGCGAGCACCTGATCCCGCAGGATCGTCTCGAGGAGTCCGATCCGATCAAGGCGATCGCGGGCGTCGATGCGGATGTCGCGAACAACCCCGACCGCACGAACCGGCTGTCGCAGGCCGTGATCTACATCGCCGCCGGCAGGACCGCCGAGGGCCTCGCGAAGCTCGACAAGGTGCTCGTCGACTTCCCCGACTACGCGACCGCGTGGGGCGCGAAGGGCTACGTCTCGGTGCGCGCTGGCAAGCCGCGCGAGGCGGAGGCCGCGATGACGAAGGCGATCGAGCTGAACCCGGACGATCACGAGCCGTATCGCAACCGCGGTATCCTGCGTGATCACGAGGGCCGCGCGCGCGACGCCTACCCGGATCTCGTCGAAGCGCTGCGTCGCGATCCCACCGACGTCGAAGCGATGGCCGAGCTCGCGCAGGTCTACTCGTCCGCGGATCACCGCGCCGATGCGCGCCCGCTACTCGAACGCATCGTCCGTCTGCGCCCGCAGAACGTCACCGCATGGCTCGATCTCTCGATGCTGCAGCCGGCTCCCGAGGCGATGGAGAGTGTCAAGCACGCGCTGTCGATCGCGCCCGACGACAAGCGCGCCAACGTCCGGATGTGCACGGTGACCGCCGAGGGCGGTGCGAAGGACGCGATCAACCAGTGCGCCCGCGCGGTGCAACTCGCGCCGAAGGACCCGTGGGCCTGGATGGGCCGCGGCCTCGCGCGCTATCAGCTCGCGAACGATCGCGCCGGGCTCGACGACATCGACAAGGCGATCACGATGCTGCCCGACAACGCGCAGTTCTACATCAATCGCTACATCCTGCGCAGCCACGCGGGGATGCTCGCCGAGGCCAAGACGGATCTGCGGAAGGCGTGCAAGCTCGGCAAGTCCGAGGCGTGCACGCAGCTCGAGAAGCTGAGATGAACGTCCCGCTGTTCGACATGGCGGCCGAGCTCGCGCCGATCCGCGCGGACGTCGACGCCGCGATCAAGCGCGTGCTCGATAGCGGCGTGTTCATCGGTGGCGCCGAGGTCACCGCGTTCGAGGCCGAGCTCGCTGCCGCCCACGGCGCTCGCCACGCGATCGGCGTCAGCTCCGGCACCGATGCGCTCCTCGCCACGCTGATGGCGCTCGGGATCGGCCCCGGCGACGAGGTCGTGACCACGCCGTTCACGTTCTTCGCGAGCGCCGGCTGCATCGCCCGCGTCGGTGCGCGCATCGTGTTCGCGGACATCGACCCCGCGACGCTCGCGCTCGATCCCGGCGCCGCGCTCACCGCGTGCACGCCGCGGACGAAGGCGATCATCCCCGTGCACCTGTTCGGCGCCACCGCGCCACTCCCCACCGCGCCGTGTCCGATCATCGAGGATTCGGCCCAGCGGATCGGCGGAGGCCCACCGCGCGGGATCGCGGCGGCGCTGTCGTTCTTCCCCGCGAAGAACCTCGGTGCGCTCGGCGATGGCGGCGCCGTGCTGACCAACGACGCGGAGCTCGCCGATCGGATCGCGCTGGTCCGCACCCACGGGGCGCGCCCGAAGTATCACCACCTCGCGATCGGCGGGAACTTCCGCCTCGATGCGCTCCAGGCCGCGGTGCTCCGCGTGAAGCTCGCGCACCTCGCCGAGCGGACCGCGCGCCGCCGCGAGCTGGCCGCGCGCTATCGATCGCTGCTCGTAGAGGTGCCGGTGACGCTGCTCCCGCACGAGCCCGGCCACGTCTATCACCAGTTCGTGATCCGCGCGCCGCGGCGCGATGCCCTGCGCGCCCACCTCGCCGAGGTCGGCATCGCGACCCAGGTCTACTATCCCGAGTCGCTCCACCTCCAGCCCTGCTTCGCGGACCTGGGATATCGGGAGGGGGCTTTCCCGGTCGCCGAAGCCGCCACCCGGGACGCCCTGGCGCTCCCGTTTCACCCTGGTCTCACGGAGATCCAGCTCGCGTATGTAGCCGATCACACAGCGCGTTTTTACCGATGAACGTCCGGGTGGGAGAAACCACTAACCTGGGGTCGTTGATGTTGCTTTTGCTCCAACGCAGTGCGTAGACTGCCTCCCCTAGGAATCAGGAATGACTCGACTATTTGCAGCGACTGCGGTTCTCGGAAGTCTCGGTCTTCTCCTCGTGGGAACCACCGAGGCTCGCGCGCAGTCGGCAGGTAACGAGTCGACGATCGCGTCGTTCGATCCGAGCCAACCGGTCGCGCCGATCTCGGGCGTCGAAGGTGATGGCTGGAAGGTCGGCGAAGGCACCGTGCTGTTGCCGGTGTTCGGCCTCGAGACCGGCGTCATCAACAACGTGTTCT
Source organism: Myxococcales bacterium (assembly GCA_043759315.1). Taxonomy (GTDB): domain Bacteria; phylum Myxococcota_A; class Polyangia; order Haliangiales; family Haliangiaceae; genus JABFXX01. The sequence goes on along the minus strand of JAYVLW010000290.1, from coordinate 13,921 downwards.
ACGACGCGAACTCGCCGAAGACCGGCGGCCTGTTGCGCATCATGGCGCAGATCGGCGTGGGCTCGCTGACCAACGCACGGCTCCGCGCCAACGCGGTCTCCGATCCGAATGGCGCCGAGGGTCAGGACGCACCCGCGGGTGACTTCGAGTACCGCGCCGACCTCCGCCTGTCGTACGACCAGATGCTGTCCGGCAACGAAGCCGTGAGCGGCAGCGGCGGGCTCGGTGTTGGCGCGACGATCAAGGGCACGGTCCGTCCGCAGGGCACCTGGTCATTCGGCTTCTCCGACGAGTTCCGTCGCCTGATCCGCGCTGCGAACTTCGAGACCGACGCGAACACCGACCGCGACATCAACGAGCTCGGCCTTCGCCTCAAGTACCAGCCGCCGTCGAGCAAGTTCGGCGGTCAGCTGTACTACCTGAACACGATCGACATCTTCGAGCGCAGCGAGCAGAGCTTCGCCGACCGCATGGCGAACCGGATCGGCCTGCGCCCCACGTTCCGCTGGCTGCCGCAGACCCAGTTCTTCATCGATGTCTCGCAGGGCTTCCAGGGCGGCCTCGGCTCGGCGGCGAACATGAAGGTCTCGTCGTATCCGTTCACGGCCATCGGTGGCATCAACACGCTGATCACCGAGAAGATCACGGTGAACCTCCAGGCCGGCTACACGAACGGCTTCTACGCCTCGGGCCCGAGCTACAGCAGCGTGACCGCCGGTGCATCGGTCGGCTATCGCTACTCGCCCCTGGGTCGCGCCGTGCTGACCTACGACCTCGCATACGCGGACTCGGTCAACTCGAACTTCTACCGCGACCACGTCCTCCGTCTCTGGGTGCACCAGCTGTTCGTGCCGTTCGAGCTGAGCGTTCAGCCCGAGGTTCACTTCCGCTCGTACGAGGGCACGATCATCGCCGGCACCGGCGGGCAGCGCACGCGCGACGACGTGATCTTCTCGGTCGTCGCCGGCATGCAGTACAACTTCCGCAACTGGATCGCGGCCACGCTGAACTATCACTTCACCGCGGTCGCCACCGACTTCACGTACATGACCGACGGCATCGTGAAGGATCCGAGCTTCGTGCGCCACGAGCTACTCGTCGGCGTCCGAGCGGCGCTGTAGCGAGCCCGCGATGTCGCTCTGGAGATCGCTGCGGGGCCACGTCAAGCCGCTGGTGTACCGGCTCCGCAGTCGCCACCTCTATCGGCTGGCGAACTTCTACGTCAACGCGGTCGACAACGATCACGACTGCGAGTTCGCGACCAACGGCGAGGCACGGTTCGCGCACGACCGACTTCCAGGCTGCAAGCTCGCGTTCGATCTCGGCGCCGCGAAGGGTAACTGGACCGACATCGCTCTCGCCGCGAATCCGCAGCTCGAGGTGCACTGCTTCGAACCGACGAGCCGCCGGATGGCGATCCTGGAGGCCAAGTTCGGCTCGCGTGTGGTTCTCAACAAGCTCGCGATGGGCGACAAGCCCGGCGAGTCACAGATCTTCTACGGCGCATCGGGCGGCAGCAACTCGCTGTACCCGCAGCGGTTCGACGGCGAGACCTACGCTCCGGACGACGTCGAGACGATCAAGGTCTCCACCGTGGATGACTATTGCCGCGAGCGACGGATCGAGCGCGTCGACTTCATCAAGATGGACATCGAGGGTTACGAACCCGCGGCGATCCGCGGCTCGGAGCGGATGCTGAGGGAAGGCAAGATCGGCATCGTCCAGTTCGAGTACAGCTACGTGTTCCTCGACGCGGGCGAGTCGCTGATGCGCCTCATGAGCTACGTCACCACGGTGAATCCGGCGTATCGCTTCTACAAGTTGTTCCCGGACGGCGTGCGCGAGGTCCCGAAGTACGACCACACGCTCGATAACTTCAAGACCCAGAACTGGGCGATCATCAAGACGGACGCTTGAACCTCAGGGACTGGTTTCGAGACCGTACCGTCCGGAAGATCGCGAAGTACGGCGTACCCGCGGCCGCCGGAAAGTTCATCAATGCGATCTCCGGCCTGATCACGATGGCCGTGCTCGCCCGCTATCTCGGGCCGGGGCCGTTCGGAGTCATCGCGCTGTTCCGCACCGTCGTCACCGTCGTCGACCTGTACGCGAACTTCAACACGTGGCAGGCGTTGATCAAGTACGGGACGGAGGCGATCGCCGCCCAGCGTCCCGACGACGTGAAGCGGATGATCAAGCTGGCATTCCTGATCGACGTGACGACCGCGATCATCGGCGCGTTCGTCGTGTTCGGGTTGACGCTGATCATCCCCGACCAGTTCGGATGGTCGGCGGACGAAGCCGTGCTGTGCGCGATCTACGGGCTCACGCTCGTGTCGAAGGTCTCCGGAACCACCGACGGGATCTTCCGGATCTGCGACGCGTATCGCGTCCAGGCCGTGATCGCCGGCATCGGTGCAGTCCTCAGCACGGCCGCCGTGGTCATCGCCGTCGCACTCGACGCCTCGTTCGAGGGCTGCGTGATCGCGCTCGTCGCCGCGGAGATCGCGAGCAACATCGCGACGACAATCACCTCGATCTGGGTCGCGAACCAGGCCGGCTACCGCGGCTGGATGAAGACGACCCTCGCGGGTCTCCGCACGACGTTTCCCGGCATCGTCCGGTTCTTCGTGGCCACCAATGCGCAGCTCACCGTGAAGACCACGCAGGGTGAGATCGACATGCTGGTGATCGGCTCGATGCTCGGCAAGGAAGCCGCCGGCCTGTTTCGCGTGGTCAAGCAGCTCGGCACGATCCCGGGGCGCGTGTTCCTCCCGTTCGAGATCGTCCTGTTCACCGAGCTCGCACGCTGCTCCGCGAACCACGACTACGCCGGCTTTCGTCGCCTGTTGCTTCGCGCGGTCGCGATCGCGGGAGTCGGGTCGCTGCTGATCTGGATCGTCGCTGCCACGTTCGCCGGACCCCTGATCGAGCTCGTCGCCGGCCCGGCGTTCAGCTCCGTGGCGCCCGCGTTTCGCTGGTACCTGCTCGGTATGGTCGTGCAGGTGTGCGGCACCACGGTGATGCGCTCGATGATCGCCCTCGGACGCCCGGGCACGGCGTTTCTGTTCGACGCGGCGAGCCTCGTGGTGCTGATCGTCGCCGTGCTGTTCGGCGCGCACCACCTGGGTCTCGTGGGCGTGGCGATGGCGATCGTGCTCCACAAGGCGGTCCAGCTCGCGTGGTCGACGTCGGTCGTGTGGCGGCTGCTGCGCAGTCACGAGGCGAATCAAGCGCGAGCCGCAGCGGCGGCAGCTACTTCCTAGGTCTCGCCGAGCACGTCGCGACCCAGGATGTTCACGAAGCCCAGGCGGTCCTCGTCGAGCTCGAACGTCGTCGCGTCACCGTCGCGATCCCAGACAACCTTGAACGGCCGCGTGAAGTTGCGCTGCAGAAACCGGGCGTTGTTCGTGCGGCCGTCGATCAGCATGAAGAAGCCGGGAAGCAGCGTGGACTCCATCAGCAGTGGGTCGCCCGACATCACGGTGCGCTCGGGGCACTGGAACGTGAGGCCGTTGATCGAACCCTGGACATCGGCGGGATCGGGACCGTCGAGGTAGAGGAAGTCCGGGATCACGTCGGGAAGGTTCTCGTAGAAGTGGCAGAGCTGCCCGTTGTGGGTTCCGATCTTCACGGGCGAGAACTGGAACGTCACGAACGGGCGGAGCTGGTCGGGGAAGCTGGTCTGCGACAGCTCGAGCCACGCCTTCGATGCATCGACGCTGAAGCAGTGGAACATGAACCGATTGCGCAGCGCGGGAGGCGAGGACAGCGCATCCCACTCGCGCTGGTTCTTACGGAGCGCATCCGCGATCACGATCGTCGAGTAACCAACACCCAGCTCCAGGACGGTGAGCGACTTGCGGCTGCGGATCAGGCGGTGAATGCGGGCGAGGTCGGTGGCCTCGGGCGGAAAGCCGGGACCGGTCGCCGAGAAGTCGATGAGCTCCTGGATCCCTTCAGCGCGAAGGTACTCGTGCGCCGCCGGATCGAATCGGCTCGCCATCGGTTGTCACCGGGTTTCGATGACCAGCTCGCACATCTCGTTCAACGGATTGTGAGCGAGCCCCGTCAGCTCCTCGACGACGATGCGGAGACCGAGCTCGCGCGCGTGCTTCGGCAACCCGCCGAGATAGTCCGCGCGGTACTGCCGCAGGCGCGACGTGATCCCGCGTAGCGAGTAGCCATAGAGCTCGCGGATCGGCTCGAGACAGATCACCGCGCTCGACGCGGCGGTGGACATCTGCTGGAGCGCCTCGCGGGACACGGTGCCCGGCATCTGCTCGAGGGCGAGCACCGAGTACGCGACAGCCGGGCGCTGCGCGAACGCATACGGCTTCGTGACGTCGTGCACCTGCATCTCGACCGGCAGGTCGAACTGCTTCATCGTGCGGCGGGCATCGTCGACGGAGCGTGGCGTGAGCTCGAGACCGAGGTACCTGCGATCGGGGAGCGCACGCGCCAGGTACGCGAGGTTGCGCCCGGTGCCGGCACCGTACTCCACGATCAGATCGCCGGGCTTCGAGTACTTCGCGATGCGATCGCGCAGGCGCGGCAGGGAGTGCTCGCGCACGTCGCGCACGGTGGCCTTCGTGACCTGGTGGTCGATCAGGGCCCAGCCGAGGTCCTTCGCGTTGCCGTACACGAAGTCGTCGTACGACAGCTCGGGCTTCCAGTACTCGTCACGATGATCGTGGTTGTACTCGGCCGTCACGAACTCGGTGTCGCGACGCACGGGTGGGCGCAACAACGCGCGCACACCGTAGTGAGCGAGCGCGCTGAGCAGATAGACCGTCGGGCCGAGCTCGTCGATCCGGAGGTCACCACGACGCAAACGTTTGAAACTCAGCATGGGATGTTCGCTCGGCAACGGGCGTTTCTACTGCGGGGATTTGGCAAACGCAACGCGATCCAGCGCACGCGACAGCAATGTCGGTTGACGCGCTCCTGCCTCGCGTCGCAGAGTCCCGGGAACACATGGCCCTCGGCACTTCTCCGCGCGCGTGGTTCGATGCCGTGTCCTGGCACGTGCGAGGTCTGTTCGCGAGCGAGGGCAATCGCCAGCTCGCGTTCGCGGCCCGAGAGCTGTGGCAACCCGCGGAGATCGAGGCGCGGCGAGGGCTCGCACGCGAGCTCGCGACCGAGGTCGCGCCCGAGCTGCGGATCGACCGCGGCGCAGGGTTCCTGATGCTGCCCGCGTCGGCCATCCCGGACCTTTCGGCGGTGTGCACGGCGGGCTCCCAGATCCTCGAAGCGTCGAGCCTGGGCACCGGTGTGTCGTCGGGAAACAAGAAGTTCAGCCGGTTCCGGCTCGCGCAAGAGGAGCAGCGCCACGCGCTCCTGAAGGTCGCCCTCGATCGCCGGATGCTCGCGATGGCCGCCGCGTATCTCGGCACCGTGCCCGTGATCACCGAGGCCGACTACTACTGCTCGTTCCCCGTCACCCCGCCGTTCACCAAGAGCCAGCTCTGGCACTGCGACGACGACGCCCGCGACGTGCTGAAGGTCTTCGTCTACTGCGCCGACGTCGAGCCCGACGACGGTCCGTTCGAGCTGATCGCGCCGAGCGTGTCGCGCGCGGCGCGAGATGCCGTTGGCTATCGCTTCGCGGGGCGCCGGTATCGTGTCTCCGACGAAGCGATGGCGCGCCACGTGTCACCGGCGCAGATCACGTCGCTCACGGGGCCGAAGGGAACCGGGTTCGTCGTCGACACCGTGCAGTGCTTCCACCGCGGCAGCCGGATCACCGACCCGAAGCGGAGCCGGGTGGTCGGGATGATCTGTTACTGCCCGCCCTCTGGCCGAACCCTCCCGCGCCGGCTGGCCAGCGGACGGGCCCCGATGGGGGCGTTCGCCGAAACCTTCGATGGTGAGCTGGAGCGCGCCGTGCTTGGAATGCCCCTCACCAACCGCTGGATCTAGCCCAACTGGCCAGAATTACAGGTGGTTAGGTCTCGGCGAGGGGTTGAAACTCCGCTTGGATCGCCGTGGAATGTCGGCTACAAGAACCGCCCAGCCGATGAACGCCGAACGCGTCTTCGGCGTCGAAATCCCTCGAGATCCTCGTGGAACCAGCCTCCAAGACATCCGCCGCGCCGCATGACGAACATCTGTTCGACTTCGACTTCGCGCGCTACTTCGACGGCTTTCGGAAGTACTTCTGGGCGGTGCTCGCGATCATGGCGCTCGCCATCACCGCATCCGTCATCTACACGAAGCGCCAGCCGAAGATCTACGAGGCGCACGCGTCGGTGCAGATCGAGCCGCGCCTCCCGGATCTCCTGGGCCAGCGCCAGGACATCATCAGCCGCGCGAACGTCGGCGGCTCGGACTACTACGCGCAGCAGAAGCAGGTGCTCGCGAGCTACCGCCTCGTCCGGCAGACCGTCGAGACGCACAAGTCTCCCGATGGAACGTACCTCTACAACAAGCTCCTGACCGCGGAACAGCGCGGCGATCGCAAGACCGAGGCACTGATCGATCTCGCCACGCTGCACCTGGTCGGTATGCTCTCCGTCAGCTATCCGGCCGAGAACCGGATCATGTACGTGATCGTCCGGAACAGCAGCCCGGAGCTCGCCGCCGAGATCGCGAACGCTCATGTCTCGACCTACGTCGACTACTCCAAGGGCCTGGTGTCCACGGATACCAAGAAGGCCAGTGGCGCACTGTCCACCGAGTTCGACGAGGTGGAGACGAAGCTCCGGACCTCGGAGTCCGCCCTCTACGAGTTCCAGAAGGACAACGACCTGCTCGCGGTCTCGATCGAGGAGCGCCAGTCGCTGGTGTCGTCGGGGATCACCGCATACACGACGAAGATGAACGAGACGCGCGCGAAGCGCCTCGAGCTGTCGTCGCTGCTCGACCGCATGCGCAAGGCCGCACAGACCGAGGTGCTGTCGTCGCCGATCCTGATGCTCGGCTCGAACAGCTCGTTCGACACGCTGCGCGCCACGTACTACACGGAGCGCAACAAGTTCATCGAGCTCGAGAAGGAGATCGGTCCGAAGAACCTCGCCTATCAGATGCAGAAGGCGAAGATTGACGACCTGTACTCGGCGCTGCAGACCGAAGCGAAGCGGATGCTCGCCGGGCTCGAGGAGCAGGTCGCGGCGACGGTGGCGACCGAGGCCGCGCTCAAGCGCGAGGTCGACCGGGCGACGAAGGAAGCGCTCGAGCTCGGTCCGAAGATCGTGGCGTACAACGAGCTGCTCCGCCGCAAGAAGAGCGACGAGGACCGCTACAACATCCTCCGCTCGCGGCTGTCGACGAGCGAGCTCTCCGATCGCATGTTCCAGAACTTCGATTCTACGAACGTGCGCCCACTCGATCCGGCGCTGATCCCGTCGACGCCGGTGTCTCCGCGCATGCGCGTCAACGTCGCGGCGGCCGGCGTGCTGTCACTGTTCCTCGGCCTCGGCCTGGTGTTCCTGATCGTGTTCTTCGATCGCTCGATCAAGAGCACCGCGGATGCGCAGCAGGCCGCGGGCGTGCCGGTGCTCGGCATCATCCCGATGCTCGAGACCGCGGAGCTCGGCGATGCCACGGATCGCTCGCGCGACCTGTTCGTCCACAAGCAGCCCACGTCGCGCGTCGCCGAGTGCTGTCGTTCGCTGCGCACGAACATCCTGTTCTCGGCGGCGGATCGCCAGATCAAGACGATCGTCGTCTCGAGCCCGAACCCGCGCGAGGGCAAGACCACCAGCGTGATCTATCTCGGCACCACGATGGCCCAGAGCGGTCAGCGGGTGCTCCTGATCGATACCGACATGCGCCGCCCGCGCCTCCACGTCTCGCTCGGCGTGTCGCGCCAGACCGGCCTGTCGAACCTGATCGTCGGAGACCAGGACTACGACGCGGTGATCCGCACCACCGACATCCCCAACCTGTTCGTCCTGCCGTGCGGACCGCTGCCGCCCAATCCAGCCGAGCTCCTGATGTCCCACCGGTTCGAGGCCGTGCTCGCGGAGCTCGCGAAGCGGTTCGATCGCATCATCCTCGATTCGCCGCCGCTCCAGGTGGTGACCGACGCCGTCATCCTGTCCAAGCGCACCGACGGCGCGATCCTCGTGGTCAGCGCCGGCAAGACGCTCCGCGAGGAGGCCCGCCGCGCGGCGAAGCAGCTGAAGGACGTCGATGCCACCGTGTTCGGCGTCATCGTCAACGCGATCGAGCCTGACTCCCGCAGCGGCTACTACTACTCGTACTACGGCTACACCGAGAAAGAGCCGCAGCCGCAGACCCCGGCCTGAGAGCGTGACATGAACGTGAACGAAGCTCCTTCGTCGTGGTCAGGCCCACTCGCGCAGGCGGCCGCGAAGGTGGCTGCCGCGGCACGCACTCTCGGCACATCGCAGTGGGCGTCCACCGTTCGCGCGTGGTGCGTTCCGTACCTGTTCCACGGCATGGAAGACGCGTTCAAGCGCGAGGGCGACCCCGCGCTCGGGCTCACCACCGTGTTCGAGGAGCTGACGGCGTACTTGACGGCGTCAGCGAACGCCGGGTTCGGCCAGTTCAGCCCGCCCGCGAGCGAGCGCGACGCCAACCTCGTCGTCGAGAAGATGACCGGCGAGCACTATGGCCGGCTGTTTCGCGAGTTCGACAAGGAGTCGTTCGCCGCGGAGCCAGCGCGTCTGTTGCGCGATCGGCTCGTCCGCAACGACGTGAAGCTCCCCGACCTTGCCTCGGCGCGCGTGCTCGACGCGGGCTGCGGTGGCGGACGCTACTCGGTCGCGTGGCACCTCCTCGGTGCGCGCGAGGTGCTCGGCGTGGATCTCTCGGAGCCGGGCATCGCTGATGCGCGCGCGCGCGCCGAGGCGATGAAGCTCGAAGGCGTCTCGTTCGAGCACCACGATGTCGTCGAGCTCCCGCTGCCTGCTGCCAGCTTCGACATCGTGTTCTCGAACGGTGTGCTGCACCACACGCGCGACTGGAAGCGCGGCGTGCACAACCTCGTCAGGGTCCTGAAGCCGGGCGGCCTCGGCTGGCTCTACTTGATCGAGAACCCGGGCGGCTACTTCTGGGACGTGATCGAGCTTGGCCGCGAGATCATGAAGCACGAGGTCCACGAGCACGCGCGCGTCGCCGTGGCATTACTCGGCCTGCCCGCGAACCGCGTGTTCTACATGCTCGACCACGTGATGGCGCCGATCAACCTGCGGCTCACCGCCGAGCAGATCAGCGGCGAGCTCGCGGCGGCAGGCGCGCGAGACATTCGCCGCCTCACGCGTGGCACGGACTTCGATCGCGTGGAGCGGATCCACCAGGGTGATCCTTGTGCTGTCGACAAGTACGGCGCCGGCGAGCACCGCTTCGTGTTCTCCAGGTAGCGCATGAGCCTTCGTGACCAGATCCGCTTTCCTGCCGGCGCGACGCAGCGCAGCGGATGTCTGATCATCGGCGAGGTCGCGCAGACCCACGATGGCAGCCTCGGGCTCGCGCACGCGTTCATCGACGCGATCGCCGATGGCGGCGCGGACGCGGTCAAGTTCCAGACCCACATCGCGCACGCGGAGAGCACGCCCGGTGAGCCGTGGCGCGTGAAGTTCAGCAAGCAGGATGCCTCCCGCTACGACTACTGGAAGCGGATGGAGTTCACCGAGGAGGGCTGGCGCGGGCTCAAGGCGCACGCCGACGAGCGGGGCCTGGTGTTCCTCAGCTCGCCGTTCTCGATGGAGGCGCTGCAGCTCCTCGAGCGCCTCGGCATGGCCGCGTGGAAGGTGGCCTCGGGCGAGGTCACGAATCACCTGCTACTCGAGGCGATGGCGAAGACCGGTAAGCCCGTGCTGCTGTCGTCGGGGATGAGCACCCTCGCAGAGCTCGACGCGGCGGTCGCGCTCGTGCGCGAGCAGGGCGTGCCGGTCGCGGTCATGCAGTGCACGTCGATGTACCCGTGCCCGCCGGAGAAGGTCGGCCTCGACATGCTCGAGACGTTCCGCGCGCGGTTCGGTTGCCCCGTGGGGCTCTCGGATCACTCCGGCACCATCTACGCCGGGCTCGCGGCCGCCACGCTCGGCTGCGATCTGCTCGAGATCCACATCACCCTGTCGCGCGAGATGTTCGGGCCTGACGTGCCGTCGTCGATCACCACGGACGAGCTACGACAGCTCACCCGCGGCGTGCGCTTCATCGAGGCGATGCGCGCGGCCGAGATCAACAAGGACGGGATGGCCGAGGACCTGGCCGGCCTGCGCAAGCTGTTCACGAAGAGCGTGGTCGTGCGTACGAACCTCGCCGCCGGCGCGGCGCTCACCCTCGACGACATGACGGCGAAGAAGCCCGGCACCGGAATTCCAGCGGCGCGGATCCGCGAGCTCGTCGGGCGCAAGCTCCGGCGCGCGGTCGCCGCCGATGCCCTGCTCGCGGAAGCTGATCTGGAGGATGAAGCGTGAAGCGCAAGGTCTGCGTCGTGATCACTGCCCGGCCGAGCTACAGCCGGATCAAGACGGCCATGTCGGCGATGCAGGCGCACCCCGCGATCGAGCTGCAGCTCGTGGTCGCCGCGTCGGCCCTCCTCGATCGGTACGGCAACGCGGTCAAGGTGATCGAGGCCGATGGCTTCAAGATCAACGAGCGCGTGTTCATGGTGCTCGAAGGCGAGAGCCCCACGTCGATGGCGAAGACCACCGGCCTCGGCATGCTCGAGCTCGCGACCGTGTTCGACAACCTCAAGCCCGACGTGGTCGTCACCGTGGCCGATCGCTACGAGACGCTCGCGACCGCGGTCTCCGCTGCCTACATGAACATCACGGTCGCCCACATCCAGGGTGGCGAGATCTCCGGTTCGATCGACGAGAAGGTGCGCCACGCGGTGACGAAGCTGTCCGACGTGCACCTCGTTTCGACGAAGAAGGCGCAGGAGCGCGTCATCAAGATGGGCGAGGAGCCGAGCACGGTGCACTGGACCGGCTGCCCGTCGATCGACATCGCCGCGGAGATCGGTGGCTCGCCCGCGCTCGACTTCGATCCCAACGCGAAGTACGGCGGCGTCGGTCACGCCATCGATCTCTCGAGTGGCTACATCGTCGTGATGCAGCATCCGGTGACCACCGAGTACGAGCAGTCGCGCAAGCACATCGCCGAGACGCTGCACGCGGTGAAGGACCTCGGCGTGCCGACGCTGTGGTTCTGGCCGAACGTCGACGCCGGCTCCGATGGCACGTCTGCGGCGATCCGCGGGTTCCGCGAGAACCACGCGCCGACGAACATCCGGTTCTTCAAGAACATGGTGCCGACCGACTTCCTCCGCCTGATCTACAACGCGGGGTGCCTGATCGGGAACTCGAGTGTGGGCATCCGCGAGTCGGCGTTCCTCGGCGTGCCGGTGGTCAACGCGGGATCTCGTCAAGGTGGCCGCGAGCGAGGACCGAACGTCCTCGACGTCGGTCATGACCGCGGCGAGATCTCCCGCGCGATCAAGCAACAGCTCGATCACGGGCGGTTCCTGCGCGACATGCTGTACGGCGACGGCCACGCCGGTAAGCGCATCGCCGATCTGCTCGCCGAAGTTCCCCTCAAGCGAGAGAAGCGGCTGGCGTACTGATGCGCGTGCTCGGCATCGTCACCGCCCGCGGCGGTTCGAAGGGTGTTCCGCGCAAGAACATCCGCATGCTCGGCGGCAAGCCGCTGATCGCATGGACCGCCGAGGCCGCGCGTGGAGCGACGAGGCTCGCACGCACCGTGCTGTCCACGGAGGACGAGGAGATCGCGAAGATCGGCCGGCAGGTCGGGCTCGACGTGCCGTTCCTGCGCCCTCCCGAGCTCGCGAAGGACACCACGCCATCGCTGCCGGTGCTGCAGCACGTCGTCACCACCCTCGAAGTCGCCGGCGATCGCTACGACGCGATCTGTCTGATGCAGCCGACCAGCCCGCTGCGGACCGCGGCGGCGATCGACGGTTGTCTGGAGCTCCTGGAGCGCTCGGGCGCCGACTCGGTGGTCAGCGTGCTGCCGCTGCCGATGGATCACCATCCGTACTGGGCGTACGTCGGCAGCGCCGATGGCGAGATGCGGCTCGCGATGGGGGGCACGGCGCCGGTGACGCGCCGCCAGGATCTCCCGCCGGCGTTTCACCGCGAGGGATCGGTGTACTGCACCCGGCGCGACGTGCTGATCGAGGGCAACAGCATCTACGGGGCGCGCACGATGGGGTTCCTTGTCGACGCAGCGCGCAGCGTGAACATCGATACGCTCGACGACTGGGCTCGCGCCGAACAGCTCGTCGCCGCGCTGGTGCGCTGATGTGCGGGATCGCGATCGTCGCCGGAGCGGATGGCGCGGGTGCGCGCGTCGATCGGATGCTCGGCACCCTCACGCATCGCGGGCCCGATGATCGCGGGTGCTGGCAGTCGCCGGCTCATGACGTCGCGCTCGGACAGACCCGCCTGAGCATCATCGATCTCTCGGCAGCGGGGCATCAGCCGATGTTCTCCGCCGACGAGCGCTACGCCCTGGTGTTCAACGGCGAGGTCTACAACCACGTCGAGCTGCGCGCCGAGCTCTCGGACTACCCGTTCCGCTCGCGCACCGACACCGAGGTGGTGCTCGCTGCATGGGTCCGCTGGGGGCCCGCATGCCTCGATCGCCTCGTCGGCATGTTCGCGTTCGCGATCTGGGATACGCGCGACCGCACGCTGATCGCCGCGCGCGACCGGTTCGGGGTCAAGCCATTGCTCCACGCCGACCTTCCCGGCGGGGGCATCGCGCTGGCCAGCGAGACCTGTGCACTGCACGCCGCCGGCGTCCCGGCGGCCCCCGACGAGGTCGCGTGGGCCACGTACCTCGATGGCGGCCTCTACGATCACTCGCCGCGCACGTTCTGGCGAGGCATCAGCTCCGTGCCGGCCGGGCATCTCCTGACCTGGCGCCCGGGCGCGCGGGCAGAGCTCCGCTGCTGGTACGACTTCGCGGCGAGGGTCGGCGACGCCCTCGACGCGCGGCCGATCGAGGTCGTTCGTGAGGAGTACCTGGCGCTCCTCGAGGACTCGGTGCGGCTCCGCTTCCGTTCGGACGTGCCCGTCGGCATCAACCTCTCGGGCGGACTCGATTCCTCGTCGCTGCTCGGTCTTGTCCAGCGCGTGCAGGGCGAGGACTCGACGGCGCTCGCATTCACGTTCGCGACCGGCGACGACCGCTATGACGAGCTTCCGTGGGTGCAGGAGATGGTCGCGCGCACGGCGCACCCCCTGATCCCGTGCATGCTCTCCGCCGAGGAGGTCCCCGCGCTGGCGGAGCGCTTCGCGGCGCACCTCGGCGAGCCATACGGCGGGCTCCCCACCCTCGCCTACGCGAACACCTTCCGCCGCGCGCGCGAGGCCGGCGTCATCGTCGTGCTCGACGGCCAGGGCATGGACGAGCAGTGGGCCGGCTACGACTACTACCGCCGCGCTCTCGACGGTCCGGTGCCCGTGGTCCAGGGCTCGACGAGCTCGGCCACCCGGACGGAGATGCTGTCGCCGGCACTGCGGGCGCAGATCGAGCCGTTCATCCCGCCGGCCCCGTTTCCCGACCAGCTCCGCAACATCCAGCTGCGTGACATCCTGCACACCAAGATGCCCCGCGCGCTCCGGTTCAACGACCGGATCTCGATGGCGTCGTCGGTGGAGCTGCGCGAACCGTTCCTCGATCACCGGCTGTTCGAGCTCGCCCTCCGGCAGCCCCCCGACCGCAAGATCCGCGGCGAGACCGGGAAGTGGCTGCTCCGCGAGATCGTGGCGCCGCTCCTCCCGACCGCGCTGCGGCTGGCCCCGAAACGCGCGCTCCAGACCCCGCAGCGCGAGTGGCTCCGCGGCCCCCTCCGGCCGTGGGCAGAGGGCCAGCTCGCGGTCGCCCTCGCTCGGTGCGGCCAGTGGTTCGATCCGAGCGTGGTCCAGCGCACGTGGAACAGCTTCATGGAGGGCGAGGGCGATAACAGCTTCTGGGT
>JAYVLW010000289.1:0-12757 GCA_043759315.1 Myxococcales bacterium | reverse complement strand
GGGCGGAGACCAGCCGAGGTGATCGCGCGCGCGGTCGATCGCGAGGTGGTACACGGGGTGCTCGACTCCCGGCGTCTGCTCGATGGTGGAGCCGGCGGCGGCGTGCGCGGCGAACCAGTGCGCGATCTCCGCGAGCTCGACCGGCTCGCCGTAGGCGATGTTGATCGCGCCCGGCGTACCCCCGACGGCGGCGAGCGTGCGCGCGATGGCCTCGGCGGCGTCGTCGACGTGCAGCACGTCCCACGGCGTCGGCGACGTTGCCGTGAGCTGGAGCGGGTGGCCGGCGCGGGCCGCGCGGCTGAAGTGGTAGAGGGCGCCGCCCTTGCGGTGCTCGGAGAACAGGCCAGGGAACCGGAGCACCCAGGCATCGAGCTCGGGCGCGGCGAGCCAGACGTCCTCGGCGAGCGACTTCGCGAGGCCGTAGAGGTGGCGCGGCTGGCGCGGGTGGTCCTCGGTGATCGGCTGGGTCTGCGGGTCGCCGTAGACCTGCATCGACGAAGCGTGGACGATCCGGGTGCGCAGCTTCGCGAACCGGCGCAGGTTGAGCGCGATCATCACGTGCGCGTTCGCGACCTGCACCCCGGTGATCCAGTCCTCGGTGCCACCGGTGACCGGGCCGGCGAGGTTGACCACGGCGTCCCAGCGCCACGGTGCGAGCATGCGCTCGGCCTCGTCGGGAACAGCGAGATCGCCGCGCACGTAGTCGACGTCGTCGAAGGGGTTCGGCGTGCGGCCGTGTGCCGTGACGGTGACGCCGCTGGCGACGAGGCGGGGCACCAGAGCGCGGCCGAGGAAGCCGGTCGCGCCCGTGACCAGCACACCGGTCAAGCCGGCTTGCTCCGCAGATCGATCGGCTTCCAGTCCGCCTCCTTGACGTAGACCTGCGCCGTGTAGCGGATCATCATCAGATCCGGCTCGAACGCGACGCGGCCGGGCTCCTCGCCGCGCGCGTGACGCAGCACGAGATCGACCTCGTTGACGCCCGCGGCGAGCGTGAGCGCCATGGTGGTGGAGTAGCGCGGGTTGATCTCGATCACGCGGGGAACTCCGTCCTCGCCGAGGATCAGCTGCACGTTGAACGGACCCCTCGGCTCGAGTGCCGCGGCGATGCCCTTGCACAACAGGTCGATCGCGGGGACCGTGCGCGTGGTCCCGACCTGCGTGATGCCGCGCTTGTCGACTGCCTCCTTGGGGACGATCGAGAGCAGCGTGCCATCGAGCGCGACGACAACGCTGGTGGTGTACTCCGGGCCGCGCAGACGGTCCTGCACGATGTAGTGCTCGGCCGGCTGTGCGGCAGCCGCGAGGTAGTGCGCGAGATCCGCCGGGCTGTCGAGGAACGCGAGGCCACGGCTGCCACGGCCCTGACGCGGCTTGATGATCGCGGGATAGCTGGCGGCGCCTGCTTCGCTCGCGAGGTAGGTCGGGGCGACGGCGAGGCCATGCTTCGTCAGCGCCTGCGCCATCGTCCACTTGTCGAGGACGAGCTCGGAGAACGCGAGGGTGGGCGCGATCACGCGGATGGTTGGCCACTCGGCGGCGCAGATGCGGTGGACCTTCGGGATCTCCTCGTCGACGAGCGGGACCACGAAGTCGGGCTGCTCGCGGCGCAGGATCTCTCGGAATGCATCGTCGAACGCGGGGTCGGCGCCGAACGGAATCACGTAGGAGCGGTCGGCGAAGGCGAATCCCGCCGAGGCCGCGGTGGCATCCGCGGTGACCACCTCGTAACCGCCGAGCGCCTTGAGGGCGCGGACCGCCTCGATAGTTCCGGCGCCGCCGCCGCCCGTGAAGAAGATCTTGATCGTCATGGCCGTCGCTCTCGAGCGACTGTACCTTACAGAGGCTCGATGCCGCGTGGTCCAGGCACTGTGTACGACCGAGTCGTGAAGCGCGCGTTCGACGTCACCGCGTCGGCCGCGGCGCTCGCGGTGCTGTCGCCGCTGCTCGCGGGTGTGGCGGTCGCGGTGTGGCGCAAGCACGGCCGCCCCGTACTGTTCCGGCAGACCCGCACCGGCCTGGGCGGCGCACCGTTCGAGATCATGAAGTTCCGCACGATGACCGACGAGCGCGACGCGACCGGGGCGCTGCTTCCCGACAAGGCGCGGATGACTCCGCTCGGCCAGTGGCTGCGCTCGACGAGCATCGACGAGCTTCCCGAGCTGTTCAACGTGCTGCGCGGCGAGATGAGCCTGGTCGGTCCACGGCCCTTGCTGCACCGCTACATGGACCGGTACTCGGAGCGCCAGCAGCGGCGTCACGAGTGCCGGCCGGGCATCACGGGGTGGGTTGCGGTCAACGGTCGCAACACGCGGACCTGGGCGGAGCGGTTCGAGCAGGATGTGTACTACGTCGAGAATCTCGGGCCGGTGCTCGACCTCCTGATCCTCGCGAAGACGGTGCTCACGGTGCTCGGCCGCGAGGGCGTGGATCCAGGGTTCGCGGATCAGATGCCCGAGTTCGCGGGCACCTGAGCGAGCCGCGCGTACTCGGCGCGCCAGCTCTTCCACACAGTCTCGCGGGCGAAGCTCGCAGCGGCGCGGATCGCGGCCTGCGCTCCGTGCGCGCGCCGCAGCACGGGATCGTCGAGGTACCGGAGGAGGCCGGCAGCAAGTCCGTGCGTGTCCCCGACGTCGACGAGGATCCCCGTCGATCCATCGGCCACCGCGTCGCGCACGCCCGTCGCGCGCGAACCGACCGTGGGCACGCCAGCGGCCGCGGCCTCGAGCGGGGCGTTCGGAAAGCCCTCGCGATGCGATGGGAACGCGAGCAGATCCATCATTGCGTAGTACGGCGCGGGCTCGGCGACGCGCGGCACGAGGATCACGTCGGTGCGCGCCGCCAGGCGCTGCGCGAGATCCGCATCGACCTCGTCGGCGGCGAACCCCGCGCCCACGATCAGGAGGCGCGCTTCCGGATGCTTCGGCGACGCGCGTTCGAACGCTTCGAGGAGCTCGACCATGCCCTTGTCGCGCACGGGCCTCCCGACGAAGCCGATCACGGGGGCGGACGCGGCGATACCGAGCCGCGCCCGCAGCGCGCTCGCCTCACCTCGCCTCGCCTCCGTGCGCGCGAACCGCGCGATCTCCACCCCGTTGGACGAGCCCGCGCCGAGCACCGCGCACTTCTCCGCAGGCGCGTAGCCCTCGTCGACATAGCGCGCGCGCAGGCTCTCGCTGACCGCGATCACGCGGTGCGCGCAGCCCGCGGCGATCCGCTCGGTGAGCCCGAGGACCGCGCGCTTGGTCCCCCGCTCCGTCTCGAGACGAAGTCCGCGCAGCATGTAGATCCGGTGCGGCACGCGCGCCGCACCGGCGGCCAGCATGCCGAGCAGGCCCGCCTTCGCCGTGCTCGCGTTCACGATATCTGGGGCGAGCGCCCGCAGCTCGCGGGTCAGCCGAGCAAGCGACCGCGCATCAGCGAAAGGTTCGATCTCGCGAGCCATCGGTACGGCGATCACCCGCACGCCCTCGCGGTCGCGCACGAGGTCGAGCTCGGGGCCCGGCGAGCTGATCACCGTGACGTCGAAGCCGTGCGCGCGCAGATCGGCGAGCTGGCCGCGGAGGAGCACGGCCGCCGAGACCGGGACCGTGACGATGAAGACCAGGCGAATCGGCCGGGTCACGCCGCGTCCACGCGGGCTGCGCGCACGCGGTCGGCGATCTCGCCCATGGTGGTCCACCACAAGGCGTCTCCGTACTCGGCGTGGAGCCGCGCGAACACCATGTCGAGGAAGTTGCAGTAGATCGGATCCACGCCATCGAGTGCGATGTATCCCAGCGCGTCCTTGATGATGTGCGCCTTCACCGCGAGCAGACCGCCGGCCTCGACGATGTCGCGCGCACGCTCCCACGCCGACGTCGCCTGGAAGTTGCTCGTGAGGTGCACGAGCTTCGTGCCCGCGACGCGCGACGGGTAGATCAGCGAGCACCCGGCGAGGCCGCTCATGTTGGTGACGGCCGTGGGGCTGATCTCGGTCTTGATATCGCGCGCGCTGGCGACGAACGCGACCCCGAGCTGGTCCATCGCGGTGAGTAGCTTCGGCGGCGCGTTCCAGCCGGGCGGGCACATGCCGCGCACGTAGCGCAGCCCCGAGGCGTCGAAGATCTCGAGCATCCGAGAGAGCTTTTGCGTGTGCTCGGCGACCGATTCGTCCTGGAACTCGACGTGGAGCTTCAGGCCCGTATGGATGTGGTGTAACCCGTGGAGCCCGATCTCGGTCCGCGGCATCGCCTTCAAGTACGCGACGAACTCGGGGTGGCGATCGATGCGCCGCGTTCCTTCGGGAAGAATCCGCGACAGGTAGATCTGATCGCGCAAGCGCGGGATCTTCGACAGCAGTGGATGCGGCGTCGGGGAGATCTCGCGCCAGTCCGCCGTGGTGAACAGCGTCACGTGCAGGTACGGATGGCGCTCCAGCAGCCTCGTCACGAGGCCGAGCGCGCCGGCACCCAGGTCTCCGCCACCGTCGTAGTGATCGGCGGAGCGGCCGGGATGAACGTCGTCGATCGACCACACCACCGCGGCACGCTTGCTGGGCGGGAGCCAGCTCTCGACCGGGGCGTGCGTCATGGGGGAGGCCTCGCCGCCACTTGCTTCAACATGATGTACGCCCCGACGATGACCCAGAAGCTCGTGAACCGCAGGCCCTGGTGCGCCACGGTGTACGTCAGCGCCGGGATCATCATGATCGACGATCGTAGTGAGCCCCCGCGCGCCATGCGGAACGCGAACGTCCCGAACAGCAGCACGCCGATCACGCCGTACCCGAAGACGACCGTGCCGAGCGACGAGTGGATCTCGCGCGGCGCCTCTCCCGCGGGAGAGAACCGAGCGTAGGCACCCTCCCCGGCGCCGGTGAGAAGATATTCCGGGTACTGCCAGATCCGATCGTACCCGCGCTCCTCGGCAAACCCGATGTCGGGGTGGCGATCGTCGAGCGTGCGGCTCTGCGAGGCGTCGAGCGCATCCGAGAGCGGACCGCCGAGCATCGTCAGGCCGAGCGCCAGCACGGACCCGATGATCACGGCGCGCGGGTTCGCGAACACGAGCACGAGGAGGAGCACGAGGATGCCGCCGAGCGCCGCACGCGACGACGACAGCACCGCGAGGTACGCGCAGCCGGTGACGCCGAGCGCGGCGCGCACGCGGGACAGACCGAGGGGCTGCTGGGTCATCGCGAACAGCACCGCGGCGAGCAGGCAGTAGTACCCGAGCTGGTTGGGGCTATTGAAGAACAACGTCCCCCGGTAGAGGTCGGTGCGATAGAAGAACGACGCCACGACCTGGAACAGCACCGTCAGCAACGTCACGTCCACCGTGAGGCGGATGAAGCGTGCGGGATCCGGACGCGCGAGGATCAGGGCCGCGATCAGGACCGCCAGGTTGTAGAGGTAGAACAACGGGGCCATCAGGAAGTTCTTCGGGTCGTCCCAGAATCCCTGGATGAATGCCCACGCGAGATTCACCAGGACGACCCACGCGGTGAACCACACCAGGGCGCGCAGCATGCGGCCGGTCGGCTTGTCGAACTTGCCGTCCCAGCGGGCGAGCGCGAGCGGGAAGAGGAAGATCACGAGCGCGTCGCCGGGCTGCGGGAGGCCGCTGCTGACCACGTAGAACGGCGTCAGGAGGAGCGTCAGGCACCAGACCAGGAGCCCCGGGTTGCCGAACAGCTCGGCGAGCGTGTACGCGCGCGGCGGCACGATCGGCGGGGTTCTCTCAGCGCGACGCATCGGCGTATGTCCGGTGGATGATCTCGACGACGCGATCGCGATCGCCCGCGGTGAGGTTCGATCCGCTCGGCAGGCAGATACCGCCGGCGAACAGACGCTCCGCGACCGCTCCACCGATCGCCCGCGATCCGGCGAAGATCGGCTGAAGGTGCATCGGCTTCCACGCCGGGCGCGCCTCGATGTCGTCGTGCGCGAGCCGGTCGATCACGACGTCGCGATCGACGCCCGCGTGTGGATCGATCGTGGCGCAGGTCAGCCAGAACGTGGACATGCAGTGGGGCGCCTCGGGCATGAACGTCCAGCCCGGCAGGTCGTGGAGCGCCGCGCGGTAGACGGCGTTCGTGGCGCGGCGGGCGGCGACGCGGCGATCGAGATCGGCGAGCTGCGCGCGCCCGATGGCGGCGAGCAGGTTCGATAGCCGGTAGTTGTAGCCGATCGCTTCGTGCTCGTAGTGCCGCGCCGGTGACCGCGCCTGCGTCGACAGATAGCGCGCGCGATCGATCCACTCCTTGCGCTTGCCGAGCAGCATGCCGCCGCCCGACGTGGTGATGATCTTGTTGCCGTTGAACGAGAGGATCGCCATGTCCCCGAACGAGCCGGCGGGTCGACCATGGAACGTGGCGCCGAGTGCCTCCGCCGCGTCCTCGATCAAGTACACGCCGTGCTTGCGGCAGGCCGCGGAGATCGGCTCGAGGTCCGCGCACTGGCCGTAGAGGTCCACGGCGATCACGGCCTTGGGGAGGCGATTCGCGCGCGCGGCGTCATCCAGCGCCTCGGCGAGCAGGCCGGGATCCATGTTCCACGTCGCCGCGTCGCTATCGACGAACACCGGCGTGGCGCGCACGTACTTCGCAGCGTTCGCGGTGGCGGCGAAGGTGAATGTCGACATCCAGACCTCGTCGCCATCGCCGATGCCGAGCACCTCGAGCGCGAGGTGGAGCGCGGCCGTCCCGCTCGACAGCGCGAGTGCGTGCGGTACGTCGATCCGCGCGGCCATCTCTGCCTCGAACGCATCGACGTGCGGTCCGAGCGGCGCGATCCAGTTCGACTCGATCGCATCCCGCACCATGTCGAGCTCGGGGCCAGCCAGGTCGGGTGGGGACAGGTAGATGCGCGGCAAGGGAGGGCCTGACAGGTTAGTGGCGGGAACGGGCCGAAGGTTCAATGGTATAGCCCGAGGAATGGCCGAGCGATCACACGAACCGGTGGCCGCTCTGGGGGCGGGGGGCCATGCCAAGGTGGTGATCGCCACCTGGCGCAGCCTGGGGGAGGTCCTCGGGCGCCGGGTCCGGGGGAGCACGATTGTGATCCCCGTTCCCGTGCGCATCGCGAGCCGGTGACTCATGCGAAGGCTGTTGTTCGTCACGTACCTGTTTCCGCCGAGCGCGGGGGGGGGCATTCCGCGCATCCTGTCGTTCACGCGCGACCTGCCGCGGCACGGCTGGCTGCCGACGA
Organism: Myxococcales bacterium; assembly: GCA_043759315.1. GTDB lineage: Bacteria > Myxococcota_A > Polyangia > Haliangiales > Haliangiaceae > JABFXX01. The sequence goes on along the minus strand of JAYVLW010000289.1, from coordinate 5,567 downwards.
TCCTGACGAGCCCCAGCGCGGGCAAGGCGGCCGTCGACGGTTCGGGGCTCGCGTCGCTGTCGTCGGAGATCCAGATCGCGCGCGCGTACTGCCCGATCGCGGCGCGCGGAATGCGAGGTCATGTGCGGGCGGAGCAGGGCGTCTCCGGCAACGCACGGCGCTTCGCGAAGCTCGCATCGAAGATCGCGATGGTTCCCGAGCCGTTCGCGCCGTGGATCCCGTTCGCACTTGCGCGCGGCCGCGAGCTGCTGTCGGCGACGCCCCACGACGCCGTGCTCGCGACCTACGGCCCGCCGGCAAATCTGATCGTCGGTGCGGCGCTCGCGCGCCTGTTCAGGCTGCCGCTGGTCCTGGATTTTCGCGATCTGTGGAGCGACCTGCCGTTCGCGAAGTTTCCGTCGGCGGCCCACCACGCGATCGCTCGCCAGATCGAGCGCGCGGTGGTCCGGCAGGCACGCGGCGTGACCACGGTCTCCGACGCGATGTCGGCGCACCTGCGCGCCCAGTTCTCCCTGCCGACCGAGCGCGTGGCCACCGTGGTCAACGGCTTCGAGGAAGACACGCTCGCGCTCGTCACCGACGGTCGCCGCGACCCGGATCGCCCGTTTCGGATCTGCTACTCGGGCGCCGCCTATGAGGGCTACGACCTGTCGCCGTTCCTGCACGCCGTGAAGCAGCTTGCGGACGACGGCACCATCACTCCGTCGACGTTCCGGTTCCTCACGCTCGGCAGCTTCGCGCACGACGTGGCCGAACGGCACGGCGTGGGCGCGTTCCACGACTTCGAGCCGTTCATCCCGCGGGCGCAGATGTTCTCGCGGTTCGCCGAGGTCGATGCGTTCCTGCTCGTCGAGATGGGCGCGTACGGCGCGAAGATGGGCTACCCGGTCAAGATGTTCGACTACCTGCTCACCGGGAAGCCGATCCTCGGCCTCGTCGTCGACGGCGGCAACGCCCAGGCGCTGCTTCGCGAGATCGGACCTGTGCATCACCCGGTGGCGAACGAGGCCGTTGCGATCGCGCGCACGCTGACCGGCATGCTCGCCGCGCGGAACGCACCGCCCGGTCCGGTGGCCGTGGATCGTTTCCCGCTCGTGCGGTTCTCGCGCAGACAGAACGTGGCCACGCTCGCCGGTGTGCTCGATCGCGCGGTCAGTGAAACGCCGCGCGCATCCACTTCTCGAGCATGAACCAGCGAAACACGTCGGTGTAGAACACGCCGTCGGGGTTCGCATCGAGACTCTTGTCGAGCTCGGTGCGCAGGGCTCGCGCGTCGAGATAGGCCTCGCTCGCGAGCGTGCCGGCGAACGCTTCGTGCAGCTGGTTCCGTCCCTGACGCAGCCAGATCGCCTCGGGCGTGACAAAGCCCTTCTTGTCCTTGCGCCACTGGATCTCCGGGGGCAGCACACCCTGGGTCGCATCGCGGAGGGCGCGCTTGGTCCAGCCGTCGTGGATCTTGTGCGTCATCGGCATGTTGAACGCGAGCTCGACGAGCCGGTAATCGAGGAACGGTGTGCGCGCCTCGATCGAGTGCGCCATCGAGTTGCGATCCTCGTAGCGGAGCAGCGCGGGGAGGCTCGCGCGGAACACGTCGTGATAGAGCCGCCGCGGCAGATCGCGCATCCGCCCGGCCTGGGCGGCGAGCGCACCTTCGCGGCGATCGGCGAACTGCGCCTCCACATCCTTGCGCATCACCGCCGACACGCGCCCCTCGGGCAGGAGCTGCGGCAACCGCGACGCCACCGCCTTGCGCACCATCCGGCCGATCGGCGTCATGCCGTACGCGACGCGGAGCAGGAGATCCGCGGCAGAGCGTCCGCGGCCACCCATCGCCTGGGCCGCACGCGCTTCGCGGAGCGCGAGGGCAAACCGGCGCCGCGCGATCAGCGTGCCGATCCACACGCCGTAGTAGCCGGGATATCCGGCGAGCAGCTCGTCGGCGCCTTGCCCGTCGAGCGTGACCTTGACGCCGGCCTCCGCGACCCGCCGCATCACGCAGTACTGCGAGTACTGGCTTGTCGAGTGGAACGGCTCGTCCTGGTGCCACAGCACCTTGTCGAGATCGCGCCACAGTCCGTCGCCGTCGGGGAACGTCAGGTGGCTCTCCGCTTGCGTGGCGTCGAGGACGAGCTGGATGAAGTCGCGCTCGTCGAACCGCGGATCTTCGAAGCACGCGGAGAATGTCTTCTGGTGCGCGCCGATCGCACGTCGATCGATGCCGTGCTCGCGGGTCATCAGCTCGTTGATGATCATCGCGATCGCCGAGGAGTCGAGACCACCGGACAGGCAGGTGCCGATCGGCACGTCGGCGCGCAGTCGCAGCCGCACTGCATCGAACAGCAGCTCGCGCAGCTTCTCGACCAACCGTTCGCTCTCCGTGGGCGTCACCTCGATGGCGTCGTTGACGACCACGTCCCACCATCGCCGCTGGATCAGCTCGCCATCCGGCCGCACGATCAGGTAGTGCGCGGCGGGCAGCCGTACGATCCCGTCGAAGAATGTCTCGTCGGTGTGATCGGTGTGCTTGAGCGCGAGGTAGTCGTAGATCATCGCCGGGTTCGGTCGCTTCGGAACGGCGGGGTGGGCGAACAGCGCCTTGAGCTCCGAGCCGAACACGAAGTGATCGGCATCGCGCCAGTAGAACAACGGCTTCACACCGAGCCGATCACGCGCGCAGAACAGCTCGCGCTTCACGCCGTCCCAGATCGCGAACGCGAACATCCCGTTGAAGCGCGACAGCGCGGCGGCTCCCCACTCGCGATACGCCGCCAGCACCACCTCGGTGTCGGTCTCGGTCGTGAACGCGTGCCCGAGCCCGCGCAGCTCCGTGCGCAGCTCGAGGTAGTTGAAGACCTCGCCGTTGAACACGATCCACATCCGGCCATCGCCGGTGGTCAGTGGGTTCTTGCCGCGCGGGTCGAGGTCGATGATCGCGAGCCTGCGATGACCGAGCGCGACGTCGGAGTCCTCGGGCGGGCTCGTGCCCTCATCGGGCTGCCAGGTGATGCCGCGCTTGCTCGACGCGAGGAGCAATCCGTCCGCATCGGGCCCGCGATGCGCGAGCAACGTGGTCATTCTGCCGAGGACAGCCACGGAGGCGCGGCCACGCCGCTGGATAAAACCAGTAATTCCGCACATCTCGGTAGCTGCCGCGCCAGTATATCGCAGGGCCCGTTATGCGGTAGAACCACGCCCGCGTGTTGAAGATCGCCCTCGTTGGTTGCGGAAGGATCGCGGTTCGCCATGCCGAGCTGCTCGCCGGTGGCCACATTGCAGGGGCCACGCTCGCGGCCGTTTGCGATATCGAGCCCGATCGCGCGAAGAAGTTCGGCGACAAGCACAAGGTCCCATCGTTCACGGACCTCCACGAGCTCGCGCGGGCGAACCTCGCGGATGCGTTCACGGTGCTCACCCCGAGCGGCCTGCACGCCGAGCACGTGATCGCGCTCGCGTCGTACGGCAAGCACATCATCGTCGAGAAGCCGATGGCGCTCACGCTCGACGATGCCGACGAGATGATCCGCGTCTGCGACAAGGCGGGCGTCAAGCTGTTCGTCGTCAAGCAGAACCGGTTCAACGTACCCGTCGTCAAGCTGCGCGAGGCGCTCGAGGCCGGCCGGTTCGGCAAGCTCGTGCTCGGCACCGTGCGCGTGCGCTGGTGTCGCCCGCAGGCCTACTACGATCAGGATCCGTGGCGCGGCACGTGGGCGCTCGACGGCGGCGTGCTGTCGAACCAGGCGAGCCACCACGTCGATCTCCTCGAGTGGATGATGGGGCCGGTCGAGACCGTGTTCGCGAAGACGGCCACGGCGCTCGTCAAGATCGAGGCCGAGGACACCGCCGTCGTCGTGCTCAAGTTCCGCAGCGGCGCGCTCGGGATCATCGAGGCGACCACCGCCACCCGGCCGAGCGACCTCGAAGGTTCGATCTCGATCCTCGGCTCCACCGCATCCGTCGAGATCGGCGGCTTCGCGGTGAACGAGATGAAGACGTGGCGGTTCTCGCAGCCGCAGCCCGGCGACGACACCGTGATGCGCGAGTTCTCGGTGAATCCTCCGAACGTCTACGGCTTCGGTCACCAGGCGTATTACGAGCACGTGGTGGAGAGCATCGCCGGCAAGGCGCAGCAGCTCGTCGATGGCCTCGAGGGCCGGAAGAGCCTCGAGCTGATCTCGGCGATCTACGAGTCGGTCGAGACCGGGAAGGAGATTCCGCTGCGGTTCGCGCCGAAGCTGTGCCGCCTCGGACAACGGGCCAAATGAGCCACCAGCCGACCTTCCATGACGTCGGCGTGGTCGACGTCACATTCGGCGAGAACGTCCGCGTGGTTCGCCCGGCGAACCTCTACGGTTGCACGATCGGGAGTCAGTCGTTCATCGGGCCGTTCGTCGAGATCCAGCGCCAGGCCTCGGTCGGGGCGCGTTGCAAGGTGCAATCTCACGCCTTTATCTGCGAGCTCGTGAACATCGGCGACGATTGTTTCATCGGACATGGGGTGATGTTCATCAACGACGTGTTCACCGAGGGCGGGCCCGCCGGCGGCGACCGCACGAAATGGAAGTCGACCAGCGTCGGTAATCGGGTCTCGATCGGCTCGAACGCGACGATCCTTCCCGTCTCGATCTGCGACGACGTCGTGATCGGTGCGGGCAGCGTGGTCACCAAGGATCTGACGAAGCCCGGCATCTACGCGGGCAACCCGGCGATCTACCGCCGCCCGAACCCGAGGACGCCATGAAGATCCCGTTCGTCGATCTGGGCGCGCAGTACCGCGCTTATCAGGGAGAGCTCGACGCGGCGATCCGCGGCATCCTCGAGACCACCGCGTTCATCGGCGGCAAGCCGGTCAAGCAGTTCGAGGAAGCGTACGCGAAGGAGTACGGCGTCAAGCACTGCATCTCGTGTGCGAACGGCACCGACGCGATCTATGTCGTCCTTCGCATGCTCGGCATCGGCGCGGGCGACGAGGTCATCACGACCGCTGCGAGCTGGATCTCCACGTCGGAGACCATCGGCCAGACGGGCGCGCTGCCGGTGTTCGTCGACGTCGACGACCACTACAACATCGATGTCTCCGCGATCGAGCGTGCGATCACGCCGCGCACGCGCGCCATCATCCCGGTCCACCTCTACGGCCAGGCCGCGCGCATGGACGCGATCGTCGAGATCGCGCAGCGTCGCTCGCTGAAGCTCGTCGAGGATTGCGCGCAGGCCCACTTCGCGGCGTACGGCGGGAAGCGCGTGGGCACGTTCGGCAACGCCGCGACGTTCAGCTTCTATCCCGGTAAGAACCTCGGCGCGTACGGCGATGCCGGTGCGATCGTCACGAACGACGACGATCTCGCGAAGCGCTGCCGGATGTACGCGAACCACGGTGCGCTCGTGAAGCACCAGCACGAGATGGAAGGCATCAACAGCCGCCTCGACGGGATCCAGGCCGCCGTGCTCTCGGCGAAGCTGCCGCACATTCACGACTGGACGAAGCGCCGCCAGGCGGTGGCCGCCGAGTACCGCGAGCGCCTCCGCGACGTGCCGGGCGTGTTCCTTCCTGACATCGCCCCGAACGC
>JAYVLW010000288.1:0-4718 GCA_043759315.1 Myxococcales bacterium | reverse complement strand
GACGATCCGCGCCTCGCGCGCCTGGGCATCCCCCCGCACTTCCTCGACGGCGCCACGCTCGAGGTCCTGACCCTGCTCCCCGGCGACGCGATCTCCGTGACCGGCCTGCTCGGCACGGAGCGCCTCTCCGAGCTCGCGATGTACCGCGACGCCGCGGAGCTGCCGATGCTGTTCGGCGTCGCGGGCAGCGTGGTCCGCCTGGCGATCTGAGAGGCAGCTACGCTTCGTCACCGAACGGGCTCCATGGCGTCGTATCCACGCTAGACTTCCGGCGTGGGCCGGTACCTCGCATCCGTGCTCGCCGTCCTCGCCTCGGCATGCGCCCGCACGCGTCCGCCGACCATCTCGGGCGGTGACCTCTACGCGCACGTCCACGAGTTGCAGACCGCGGGGCAGGCGACCGTCGGCAGGATGGTCGTCCGTCGCGATCAGACGCTGGTGACCGCGAGCGCCGCGCAGCCGTTCCTCGTCGGGCAGGTGATCGAGCACTGCAAGGGCGGTGATCCCACGCTCGACGTCGACTGCACCCTCGCGCTGCTCCGCGGCGAGCGGTTCACCGTCGCCGATCACGCGCCGGCGCAGAAGGCTCCGAAGGCCGGTGGGGGCGAGGACAGCTCTGGATCGATGCTCGCGAGCGCCGTGGTGATCGGGCTCGTCGTCGCCGCCGCCGGCGGGCTCGTCTACGGCGTCGCGACGTGCGAGTTCGAAGGCTGCAAGGCGGTGTTCGGCGTCCCGCTCGTGCTGATCGGCGGCGGGTCGCTGTTCCTGCTCGGTCGCGACTAGCGCTGCGTGCCGCGCGCGTGCTGCGCGTCGAACGCGGCCTCGAGGCCGGGATTCGTCCCGCGCAGGCCCACGACCACGCGGTGCGCCCACACGTAGTACTGCGCGCGGCGCTCGGGCGGCCACGTATGCGGTGGGCTGTCGTTCATGTCCTTCAGGTTCGCCGTCTTGTCGGCCAGCTTCACGAGCTTGGCGTGGGTCGAGAGGTGCGGGCCATGCTCGACCTGGAGCTCCTTGCGGCGCTCCTTCGGGAGCGACTTGTCATCGGTCACCTCGCACACGCACGCCGCGACGTCCTCGCCGAACGCTGCCACGAGCTCGTCCCGCGTGGTCGCGGTGTCCTCGATGGTGTCGTGGAGGATCGCCGCGAGCAGCGGCACGCGATCGCGCACGCCGTGGTCCCAGAGGAGGGTGACCACGGCGAGCGGGTGGTTGATGTACGGCGACGCCGCCTGATCCTTGCGCCGCTGGTCGCGGTGCTTCGCGGCCGCGAACTCGAGCGCGTGGAGCAGCTCACCGGTCATCGCCAGTTCTCGCCGAGCTCGGCTTCCATGATGTCGCTCGCGAGCGACACGCACTCGTCGCACAGCGCAGTACCGCCACGGCCGAGGAGCTTCTTGACCTGCGCCTCGAGCTTGCCGCACCACGAGCACACGTTGACCGTGTTCGGGCGCGTCGTGTTCGGGCTGGCCTCGTCGGCGTGGTCCGCGAGCTCGGCGGCGGTCGGCACGCGGAACTCGCCCGTGGCATTGACGGCGAGGCCGCCACCGAGGGCCTTGTGGCAGGGGTTGCACACCATCACCAGCTCCCCTCCCTCGAGGGCCTGCGCGCAGATCGGGCAGTTCACCGATCCAGCCTATCGTTCCCTCGGCACGGTGACCACCATCTTCGTCCCTTTGCCGACCTCGCTCTCGACGTCGATCCGCCCGTTGTGCTCGGCGATCACGGCGTGGCTCGTGGCGAGGCCGAGGCCGGTGCCCTTGCTCTTGGTGGTGAAGAACGGATCGAAGATCCGCGCGAGCTGCGCCGGCGGAATTCCGGGACCGTCGTCGGCGACGATGATCGTCGCACCGTCGGTGCTGTCCGTCGCGGTCACCGTGACGTGCTTGCCGCCCGCCGAGGCCGCGTCGGCCGCGTTACGCACGAGGTTCCACAAGACCTGACGTAGCTTCGCAGGGTCGGCACAGATCGGAAGCGGCTTGGCCACCTCGCACGTGACCTCGACGTCGCCGAACGCCTGGTCGCCGCGCGCCACGTGCAACGTCTCCTCGACGAGCACACCGAGATCGAAGTCGACGGGGCGCGTGGGGCGAGGGTTCGCGTAGTCGAGCAGGTCGCCGATCAGCACGTTGAGCCGCGCGATCTCGCGGTTGACGATGGTCATCAGGGTGCGGTCGTCCTCGGATGCTTGCGGCGCCTGCTTGAGCAGCTCGATCGATCCAGAGATCGATGCGAGCGGGTTGCGGATCTCGTGCGCGATCCCGGCGGCGAGCTGGCCCACGGTGACGAGCCTCTCCTGGAGGCGTGTCTGCTGCTCGAGGCGACGCAGCTCGGTGAGGTCCTGGAAGTTGACGATGCGACCGATCACCTGGTCGCGCACGTCTCGCAGCGGCGAGACCGTGACGCCGACCGTCAGCTCCTGTCCTGTCGAGGTCTCGACCTCCACGTCTGCGCGCTTGAGCTCACCCGCCGCGAGCAGCGTGGACAGCCCCGGCATGATGGTATCGATCGGCTGGCCGATCATCGTCTGCGAGGGGCGACGGAGGATCTCGCCAGCGGCGACGTTCGCTGCCAGCACGGTGCTGTCGGGCGCGATCGTGATCAGGCCCGACGCGAGCGAGCGCACGATGTCCTGGTGGAGGGTGTAGAGGTCGGCGACCGCGCGCCGCGTCGTCGCGAGGGACTCTGCACCGCGCTGCAGCTGATCACCGAAGATGAACGCGAGCGCGCCGACGCCGATCAGCGCCGCGTAGTTGACGCCCAGGGTGCGGATCAGCGCGACCGCGCTCTGATCTCCCGGGTGCGCCTGCGCCGCCATCGGCAGTCCGAGCAACTCCGCCCACGCGACGACCGCGGTGACCGTGACCGCCACCAGCGAGGCGATGGTCACGACCACGGCGCCGCGCCGGTACTCGAGCGCACCGGCGGCGACGATCGAGAGTGCGTAGAGGAACGTGTACGGGCTCTGCGCGCCGCCGGTGACGTACACGAGCAACGACGTGACCACGAGGTCCGCCGCCTGCATCGGGCGCGCGACCCGGCGGGGTGCGAACCCGCGCCGCAACAGGATGCCGAACACGATCGACGACACGTAGGTCGCCGACAGCAGCAACGACTGCAGCCACACCGAGCCGCGCGACGGCTGCTCGCCGGTGACCTGCAGCCACAACGACAGCGCGAGCACCACGCTCACGACGATCGTGCGGAGCAGGAGCAAACGACTCACGCGACCGCGTAGATCGCTCGTCGGAGCGACCTGCGGCCGGCCCACCAGCGAATCACCCGGCGAGGGTGTCGCCGGATCGTGGCGCACCGTCGGGACGGAGATCGTGGTGACCACGACGCTACTGAATGTTTCCGGCCAGATTGAAGATCGGCAGGTACATCGCGATGATCAGACCACCAACCACGACGCCGAGGAACGCCATCATCACCGGCTCGATCAGCGAGGTCAGCGCGGTGACCGCGGAGTCGACCTCTTCCTCGTAGAAGTCTGCGATCTTGGAGAGCATCTGGTCCATGGCGCCGGTCTGCTCGCCGACGCCGATCATCTGGACGACCATGCTCGGGAACACGCGCGATTCGGCGAGCGGACCCGCCATGTCGTGACCTTCGGAGATCTTCTCGCGGGCGCGCATGATGCCGTTCTGCACGACCTTGTTGCCCGAGGTGCGCGCGCAGATGTCGAGAGCGTCGAGAATCGGCACGCCGGAGGAGAGCAGCGTGCCCAGGGTGCGCGTGAACCGCGCGACGACGATCTTGCGGAGGGTCGGCCCGATGATCGGGATGCGCAGCAAGAACCGGTCGAACAGCTCTTTGCCGCGCTCGGTGCGGCGCATCATCGTGACCGTCACGATGAGGCCGACGAGCGTGCCGACGTACAGGTACCACCGGTTGATGAACCCGTGCGAGATGCTCATCACGAACCGGGTCGCAGCGGGGAGCTGCGCGTTACCCATGTTCTTGTACATGTCCTCGAAGGTCGGGATGACCTTGACGAGCATGACCGCGATGACGCCGATCGCGACGACGAGAATGCCGACCGGGTAGTACATCGCGCTCTTGATCTGACCCTTGAGCTTGACGTTCTTCTCGATGTAGATCGCGAGGCGGTTCAAGATCGTGTCGAGGATGCCGCCGACCTCGCCGGCCGCGACGAGGTTGACGTAGAGGTCGTCGAACACCCGCGGATGCTTCCGGAGCGAGTCGCTGAACGTGGCGCCCTGCTCGACGCTCTGCTTCACGTTCGAGAGGATGCGAGCGAACACCTTGTTCGGCGATTGGTTCGCGAGGATGTCGAGGCACTGCACGAGCGGCAGGCCGGCGTCGATCATCGTCGCGAGCTGCCGCGTGAAGATCTGGAGGTCCTTGGGGGACACACCCGATCCGATCGTGATCGAGATCTGGCGGGGCTCCTTCTTGACCCGCTGGATGGTCATGCCATCGCCGCGTAGCCGGTTCTCGACGATCTCGGCGGTCTCCGCCTCCATCGCGCCCTTGCGCTTGTCTCCCGTGCGCGTTGTCGCTTCCCACTGGAATTTCGCCATGGTCGGGCTCCCTCAGCGCCTGGGTTGGGACGGCATCGAGCCGCCCTGGTTCGTGATCATGGTGCGCAGCTCGTCGATCTCGCTCGTGTGACCCAGCGCTTCATCGAGCGAGATCACCTTGCGTGCGTAGAGATCGGCGAGGGACTGGTTCATCGTCTGCATGCCGAACTT
>JAYVLW010000287.1:0-4592 GCA_043759315.1 Myxococcales bacterium | reverse complement strand
TGAGCATGAACATGCTCGGCGAGGTGTAGCAGGCGCTTCCTGAGCGAGTTCGGCGAGGGAAACGCCAGGACCGACCTCGGTAATCGTGATCGGTCAGGTGCTCGGCGGAGGGTCGAGCTCGTCGGCCTCGGCGTCGAGGCCGTCTGCGAGTTCGACATCGTAGTCGGGTGAGCGAGCCATCGCGGCGGCGAGACGCAGGTGCTCTGCCGCCTTGCGGTTGTCGCCACGACGGCGATGGAGTTGGCCGAGACGCATGTGGCCGTCGAACACGTCGGGGAACTCGGCAAGCAGCAGTTGGCACATGCGCTCGGCCTCGTCGAGGCGGCCCTCGTTCATCAAATCGAGCGAGCCGTTGGACAGGTGATCGAGGCGATCGATCTCGGCATAGCTGCCGAAGCTGGCCTTTCCGGCCGCCTGAAGGGTCGGCTTCGGAAGGGCAGCGATCCTCGCTGCCTCGTCGGCGGTGAGGCAGCACTGCTTGTATTTCTTGCCGCTGCCACAGGGACAGGGTTGATTGCGACCGACCTTGGTCATGTTCAGTCCGGAGGTGTCCTTGATTTCGAACTTTATCGTCGACGATCGGTTCTATCACGTGCTCGCCGACATCGATTTGGATCTGGCCGAGACGGCCCGGAGCCAGGGATGCGCGTGCTCGGGTGTGCTGCACAGCGCGCGCTATCCACGAAAACCTCGAGGGCTGCCGAACAACCACCAAGGAGACGACCGGCGGGCGAGCTTCTGTTGCGCCACGTGCCGAAGGCGAACGACTCCCGCATCGGTGAGATTTCTCGGTCGCCGGATCTATCTCGGCGCAGTGGTGGTCCTCGCGACGGCGCTGCAGCAAGGCCCGTCGCCGTGGCGGGTCAAGCGGCTGCGCGAGCTGCTCGGTGTGAGCGTGCAGACGCTGGCGCGGTGGCGCGCGTGGTGGCGGGAAGCGTTTTCCGAGAGCACCTTCTGGAAGGCAGCACGGGCAGCCTTCGCACCACCGGTCGAGGAGCCTGCGGTGCCGAGCTCGTTGCTCGAGCGATTCACCGGCGAGCCGCACGAACAACTCGCGGCGCTGCTGCGTTTTCTGTCACCGCTCTCGACGCCCGAGGGCTACGTCCCGGATCGGCGTCGATGATGGAATCTCTGACGACGATCCCGACCCGCAGAGGAGGGTGATTTCGGCGACCGAGCTGTCTGCGCGATAGACGGCGCCCAATGAAAATCAGAACACACGAACCAACGACACACGAACGATGGGCGAACCTGCGCTTCTCGGTGGTGGGGCATTTACTCGCCGCACCGCCGCTGCGTGGCGACTTGCAGCGCGAGCTTGAACGCCTCGCGGAGAAGAAGTGGCGGCATCCCGTCACGAACGTCCCGACGATCTTCGGGCTGTCGACGATCCAGCGCTGGTACTACGAGGCAAAGAATGCGCCGACCGATCCGGTCGGTCGACTGCGCAAGAAGGTCCGCAAGGATCTCGGCCGTCGCGTCGCGATCAGCGATGTGCTCGTGCAAGCGATCCACGCGCTGTACGAAGCGCATCGCAGCTGGAGCTACCAGCTCCACTACGACAACCTCGTTGCATGGGCCGAAGCCGACCGCACGCTGGGGCACGTCCCTGCGTACGCGACGGTGCGGCGCTACCTGAAGTCGGTGGGGCTGACGCGGCGCCGCAGGATCGGTGGCGATCCCACAGAGGGCAAGCGTCGTGCGGAGCAGCGTCTCGATGAGCGCGAAGTGCGCAGCTACGAGAACGAGTACGTCAACGGGCTTTGGCACCTCGACTTTCATCACGGCAAGAAGAAGGTGCTGGTCTCGCGTGGGGAGTACGTGACCCCGCTCGCGCTCTGCATCCTCGATGACCACTCGCGGCTCGCCTGTCACCTGCAGTGGTACTTCGCCGAGGACGCCGAGAATCTGGTGCACGGGCTTCAGCAGGCAATCCACAAGCGCGGGCAGCCGCGGTCGCTGATGACCGACCAGGGCTCGGCGATGAAAGCCGACGAGGTCCGGCAGGGGCTCGCGCGGATCGGCATCCTGCACGAGATGACGCTGCCGCACTCGCCGTACCAGAACGCGAAGCAGGAGAGCTTTTGGGGCCAGCTCGAGGGCCGCCTCGTCGCGATGCTCGACGGCATCGAGGATCTAACGCTCGCGCAGCTCAACGAGATCACGCAGGCGTGGGTCGAGCACGAGTACAACCGCAAGCGGCACTCCGAGATCGCCACGACGCCGCTGCGGCGCTTTCTTGACGGCAAGGACGTCGGGCTGCCGAGCCCCACGAGCGCGACGCTGCGCCAGGCGTTTTGCGCTGAGGACAAACGCACGCAGCGCAAGACCGACGGCACCATCAGCCTCGACGGTCGGCGCTTCGAGATCCCGTCGCGCTATCGCCACCTCGATCGCGTGACGATTCGGCGCGCGAGCTGGGATCTCAGCTGGGTGCAGCTCGTCGACGAGCGCACCGGCGCGATGCTGTGCCGGCTGTATCCCCTCGACAAGGCCGCCAACGCGGACGGCCTGCGCCGCACGCTCGAACCGCCTGCCGCGCCGACGACGATCACCGCCCGCCGCGCACCGGCAATGCCGCCGCTCCTGGCCAAGCTCGTCGCCGAGCACGCTGCCACCGGGCTGCCACCCGCGTACCTCCCCAAAGACGAGCTCGTGCCCAACGACGCCGACCAGAGTGGAGGTGCGTCGTGAACAAGAAGCTCCTCTCGCTGTTTGGCCTCAAGTGGAATCCGTTTTCTCCTGACGTGCCGGCTGACGCGCTGCTCATCGCGCCGCGCATCGAGAGCTTCTGCTGGCGCGTCGAGAATCTCGCGCGCGAAGGCGGCTTCGCGCTCATCACGGGTGCGCCTGGCATCGGCAAGTCGTCGGCGCTGCGTCTGCTCGTCGAGCGGCTCGGCGCGCTGCGCGAGGTGAAGATCGGCGTGATGGCGCGCCCGCACCAAGGCGTGGCCGACTTCTACCGCGAGCTCGGGGACCTCTTCGGCGTACAGCTCTCACCGCACAACCGCTGGGCCGGCGCCAAACTCCTGCGCGATCGCTGGCAGTCGCACATCGACGCGGCGCTCGTGCGGCCTGTGCTCGTCGTCGACGAGGCGCAGGACATGTCGACAACGGTACTCAACGAGATGCGCCACCTGTCGAGCGCGCGGCTCGACTCGCACATGCTGCTGACGACGGTCCTCGCCGGCGACACGCGGCTCGTCGAGAAATTTCGCAGTGACGAGGATCTCCTGCCGCTGGCGAGCAGGATGCGCGTGAAGCTCAACCTCGATCGCGCAACACCCGAGGAGCTCGAGGCGTGCCTGCGGCATTGCATGACGAAGGCGGGCGCGAACAAGCTGATGACCACCGAGCTGGTCGCGACCCTGTGCGAGCACGCCGCCGGCAACTACCGCACGCTGATGACGATGGCGAACGAGCTGCTCGTCACCGGCGCGCAGCGCGAGGTCAAGCACCTCGACGAGAAGCTCTTCTTCGACTCGTACACGCCGACGACCAGCGAGCCGACGACGAAGTCCAGCGCGGCGCCGAGCAAGCGGCGATGAACCTCCCGACGCTGCTGGCGCACCGACTCGCGGAGCACCCGCAGGCGCGGCGCTGGCTCATCGACGAGCTATGGGCCGACGAGGCGGTCGGCATCGTCGGCGGCGAGCCGAAGTGCTGCAAGTCGTTTCTCGCGCTCGACATGGCCGTGTCGGTCGCCGGTGGCGTGCCGTGCTTGCGCCGATTCGCGCCCGCACAGACCGGGCGCGTGCTGCTCTTCGCGGCGGAGGATGCGCTGCACGTCGTGCGGCAGCGCCTCGCGGGCATCGCGCTCGCCGCCGATCGCGTGCTCGACGATCTCGACATCCATGTCATCACCGCGCCGTCGGTGCGGCTCGATGTCGAGCGCGACCGCGACGCGCTCACCGACACGGTCAGCGAGCTGCGACCAAAGCTGCTCGTGCTCGATCCCTTTGTCCGCTTGCACCGCATCGACGAGAACCTCTCGGGTGAGGTCGCGCCGCTCCTGGCGTATCTGCGCGAGCTCCAGCGCCGCTTCCACGTCGCCGTCGTGCTCGTGCATCACGCCCGCAAGGGCGGCGCGAAGATGCGCGCCGGCCAGGCGCTCCGCGGCTCGAGCGAATTCCACGCGTGGGGCGACTCCAATCTCTACTTGCGCCGACACGGCGACCAGCTGTCCCTCTCGGTCGAGCACCGCGCGGCGGCGGCGATCGCCGCCGTCTCGCTCCAACTCGCGGTCGACGGCGACGCGGTCGCGCTCACCGCGATCGATCGCGGCGCCGCCGGGCCGGCGGCCGCGATCGCGACCACGCTCGCCGACAAGATCGAGGCGCAGCTCGCGACGGCCGCGACGCCGCTGACCGCGGTCGCACTCAGGAAGCTGTGCCAGGTCCGGAACGCAACCCTGACCTCCGCGCTCACCGATCTCGTCGCCGCTGGCCGCATCCGCAAAGACGCGGCCGGCTACGTGATCTCGCGCTGATACCCGATTCCCATTCCCGAACACCTTAGGCGTGTGCGGGAACCGGAACGGGAACCATCAAAGAGCGAGACCGCCGCGCCATCAAAGAGCGCGCTCACGCTCA
>JAYVLW010000286.1:0-3146 GCA_043759315.1 Myxococcales bacterium | reverse complement strand
GGTGCGGAGAAGCCCTGGTTCTTGAGCCAGGTCATCAGCTCTTTCGAGTGCTTGAGGTGGTAGTCCGAGTGGTAGTCCCACCCGAAGTAGACGTCCATGTCGAGCTTGCCGTCGGCGGTGAGGCGCGCCATGTCGAAGAAGCCGTCGGTGGACGCCTTCTCCTTGGAGATCGAGAACACGATCGGCTCCTTCTGGGCGGCGGTGACCTTGCTGGGGTCCCACGACGTCCACGGCGCCTGCCGGTACCATTCCGCGTTGGTCTCGAGCTTCTCCATCTCGGTGTTGCTCGGGCGACCGATCTCGAGATCGAACACCTGCTTGCCCTCGGCGAGCCGGATCGGCAGCTTCGAGGTCAGGTTCTTTCCGCCCGCGGCGAGCTGCTTGAACGTGAAGTCGTAGGTCAGCTTGTCGGCGCGCGCGCTGATCGCGAGATCCTGGAACGCGCCACCCTTGGCCATGCCGCCGAAGCCGCCGAACTCGTGGTTCGCCTCGTCCTCTTCCTTGTCGACGAAGTACTGGGTCACGAACCAGGCGATCGCGATCTGCTTGAGGCCGACCAGCTTCTTCGCGGCGGCGTCGCGCTCGGCGACGGTCTTGGTGGCATAGCTCGCATCCAGCACCACGGTGGACTTGCCCTCGAGCAGGTACTCGATCGCGGAGGTCGAGAAGAAGTCATCCGCCTTCGAGTCATCGACGAACACGCTGTCCTCGGGATCCTCGCTCTCGGCCGGATCGGCGCAGGCGCTGAACAAGGAGGCGCTGAGGGCGGTGGCTGCGAAGACGGCGGTGGTGCGCATGCCACCCCTATGGAGCAACGGACATGCCCGGATCGGACGAGACGATCCCGAGCGATCCCGAGGCGTTAGCCGGGGCTGGAAGCTCGATTAGCCGGCGGCCGGGGCTTGCGGCGCCACGGTGGTCACCGGCGCCGGCGGCTGGGCGAACACGTTCGCCCGGTAGAACCGCAGCTCGTCGATCGATTCGCGGATGTCGTCGAGGGCGCGGTGGGTCTCGTTCTTGGGCGGCTGCTTCGACGTGATCTGGGGGAACCAACGCCGCGCGAGCTCCTTGATCGTCGACACGTCGACCATGCGGTAGTGCAGGCGTGCATCGAGGGCGGGCATGTAGCGCCGGATGAACCGGCGATCCTGGTGGATCGAGTTTCCCGCGAGGACCGGGCGATCCTTCGCGCCGACGTGCTGCTTGATGAACTCGAGCGTCGCGGTCTCGGCATCGGCATCGGTCACCGTCGATGCCTTGACGCGCTCGATCAGGCCCGACGCACCGTGGTGCTTCCTGTTCCAGTCATCCATCGCGGCGAGAACCTCGTCGGACTGATGGATCACGAGGTCGGGGCCCACGGCGATCTCGACGAGCTGACCGTCGGTGAGGATCGTCGCCATCTCGATGATCCGCTCCTTCGCGGGATCGAGACCAGACATCTCCATGTCGAGCCAGACGAGGATATCGCTGCCAGCCATAGGTGCGGTGTTAGACACCGGATCGGGGCGGTCTGCAACGCCGAACGTCACTGGCACGAAGCTGCGAATCCAGGGTTCGCCGCGGCCTTGCTCACGCCGCGCGCATGGCGGTGAGCTCGGCCTCCAGCGGCAGGCCCCAGCCCGGCTGGTAGCCGTAGGCGTCGCGCGCGGAGCGCGTGTGCGTGTTGCTGTCGACGAGCTCGATCGCTTCGAGGGGCACGAGCGAGGGATGCGCGTGGCCCGTGGCGTGCGCGAGGTGAAGCAGATCCTTGCGGAGCGTTGCGAGGTAGTTCGCGAGGCGCGCGGACTTCAGCGTGGGATCGAGGCCGCGCATCAGCCAGCGGTTCTGCGTCGCGACGCCCGTGGGGCAGTGGCCGGTGTGGCACCGCTGCGCCTGGATGCAGCCGATCGCCATCATCGCCTCGCGCGCGACGTTGATCATGTCGCAACCGAGCGCGAGCGCGAGCAGCCCGCTCTCCGGGAAGCCGAGCTTGCCCGAGCCGATGAACACCACCTTGTGTTGCACGGCGGCCTCGGCGAACTCGCGATACACCTGCGTGAACCCGAGCTTGAACGGCAGCGCGACGTGATCGGTGAACACGAGCGGCGCCGCGCCGGTGCCGCCTTCGCCGCCATCGATGGTGACGAAGTCGGGCGCGCGACCGGTGCTGCCGATCTGCTTCGCGAGGTCGCGCCAGAACCCGAGGTCGCCGACGGCAGACTTGATGCCGACGGGGAGGCCGGTGGCGTCCGCCAGGCGCTCGATGAAGTCGAGCATGCTCGACACATCGGAGAATGCGGTGTGGTTCGCAGGGCTGATGCAGTCCTTGCCCATCGCGATGCCGCGAATGCGCGCGATCTCCGGCGTGATCTTCGCCGCGGGTAGCACGCCTCCCAGCCCGGGCTTGGCGCCCTGCGAGAGCTTGATCTCGATCGCCTTGACCTTCGCGGAGGCGACGCTCTCGAGCATGCGCTCCATCGAGAACCGTCCCTGATCGTCGCGGCAGCCGAAATACCCGGTGCCGATCTGCCAGATGATGTCGCCGCCCTTGCGGTGATGATCGGAGATCCCTCCTTCGCCGGTGTTCTGCAGCGCGCCGGCGAGCCCGACACCGCGATTGATCGCCTCGACGGCGGCGGGCGACAGGGAGCCGTAGCTCATCGCCGACGTGTTGACGATCGACGACGGGCGGAACGCGTGCTTGCGTCCGCGCACACCGCCGAGCACGCGCACGCAGGGCAGGGGGAAGTCGCCGTCGTATCCGGGCTCGCCGGCATGCGGCGTGTGGATCGGGAACGCGCTGTGACGGATCAGGATGTAGCCCGGGCGCTCGATGTCGTTGTCGGTGCCGAACGCGAAGTAGTTGTTCTCCTTCTTCGACGACGAGTAGACCCAGCGGCGCTGGTCGCGCGAGAACGGGCGCTCCTCGTCGTTCTGCGTGACGATGTACTGCCGCAGCTCCGGGCCGATGGCCTCCAGCCAGTAGCGGAAGTGGCCGACGATGGGGAAGTTGCGCAGGATCGCGTGCTTCTTCTGGGTCAGGTCGTGGATCGCCACGACGAGAAGGAGCGCGAGCAAGCCGATGCCGATCCATGCCCACGTCGACATCCGCGCAGCATAGCTCAGCGCGCGAGGACCGCGCAGCTCGCGGGATCGAACTGCGC
>JAYVLW010000285.1:0-8996 GCA_043759315.1 Myxococcales bacterium | reverse complement strand
CTCCCGTGACCCCGCCCGAGCCGCGGGTGGATCCGCCCGCGGATGCCGCCGGAACGCCCGATCCAGCGCAGGAGACCCCGCCCGCGAAGCCGCTGCTCTCGATCGCGTGGGACACCGTGCCGCTCGCGACGGACGCGGATGCGAACGCGGTGTGGAAGCAGATCGCGGTCACCGGCGAGGACTGGGAAGCGAAGCTCGACGAGATCCCGGTCGCGAAGGCGAGCCCCCTCGCGATCGCGCTGCTCCACGGCGGCAACTTCACGTGCGTACCCCCGCAGCCCCCGCAGGACTGTGCCGGCCTCGTGCTCGACGTCAACGAGCCCGCGCCGACCGCGACGATGGCCGATCCGTGCCTGCGGCGGTTGCTCGCGCTGTGGTCGATCGGCGCCCTCGATGACGACGACGTCCCGAAGGTGATGGACTCGCTGCGCGCGATCGTGGCGATCCCACCGCCGGAGTCGCAACTCGTCGCCGCCGCGATCCAGGCCGTTCCCGAGGCCGATCAAGATCACCGCCTCGAGTTGATGGCGCTCGCGCTCAAGGCGGGTCAGCGCGATCTCGCGAACGGCCACGTGGGCTCGCTCGACGAGGCACACCTGATCACGGCGGTGAAGCAGCACCACATCGATGGTGCCCTCGACCTGCTGTCGGCCGAGAATCACCGCGCGGTGTTCATCTCCGCGATCACCGACGAGGCGCTCGCTGCCAAGGCCCGCGCCGAGGCGATCTCGGAGCTGGTCGCGACCGACCAGAAGCTCCCGAAGGATGTCGCCGCCGCCCTCGCCACCACCGTCAAGGCGAAGGACTGCTTCGTGGCCGCCACCGCCGCCCGCGCGCTCGAGCTGCGCGGCGACAAGCGCTTCGTGCCGAAGCGCCCGCGAACCACCTCGCGCGACGTGATGATGCGTCAGCTCTGCCTGCTCGCCAGCTACGAGCGGATCCAGGCCAACGACGAGTCGTCGTTGCTGCCCGGCTTCGTGCCGGCCAAAGGCCTCGAGCACATCAAGGTCGCGTTCGATCCCCTGGCCGAGATCGATACCGACGGCGATGGCGATCCGCGGACCGAGCGCACGGTGACCTTGATCCCGAAGGATGAGCTGGTGGTCCCCGAGGTCGACGACATGGTGCGCGCGTTTCGCCACTGCAAGGGCACCACCTGTAGCTCCGATGACCGCGACTTCCGGTTCGCCCTCAAGCTGGTCGGCGGCGAGCTCTGGCTGGCCTCGATCGAGCTCATCGAACGGCCGCCATGTCCCGGTCATTAGTACAGCGATTCTGCCTCGTTGACCGGCCGTCGTGGATCTTCTCCCCGGCTATGGCACCATCATCCTCGTGACCCGCTGGATCGTCGCCATCGCCATGGCTGTCCTCGTCTCGAGCGCGGGCAATGCCGACGCGCAGGCGTTCAAGCCGAAGAAGTCCACCCCCGCGAAGGGCGCTGCCCCCGCGAAGAAGTCCACACCCGCCGCGAAGAAGGCGCCGGCAGCGAAGAGCCGCGTGGTGACGTCCTCGAAGCCGGCGAAGAAGCGCGCCTCGCGCGCCGCGGCCACCTCGGGCCGCCCCGATGATCTGACCCCGGATGACGAACCGACCGGCGGGAAGACGGCTTCGAAAGACGACGACTACGTCATGATCGAAGACGACGACGAGTAGCGCGCGGTTCGATCCGAACGCCTGTTCAGGTCGGACAGGTAGGCGCTGGCTCGTCGGAAACCGAAGTGATCCGGAGTAGATCCAAAAAATTGCCCGGGTGATCTGCGCATGCGTATTTGCAGACCATGGATCGATCCCGGCGGGGGACCAAAGACGGGACGGCTGCGCCAGTTCCCGCGGCCTCCCGGCTGACCGTTCGCGGCAAGAAGAACCGCCGCCGTCCGGGATCTGTCTGGTCGCGTCTGCCCCGCCCGCGCGCCGTCGCGGACGCGTGCGGCCGCGCGGTCCGCCGCTCGCTGCCCGCCCTCGCTGCGACGGCCGGGATCACGGTGATCGGCGTCGGCGCCTGGGCCGGCTATCGGTTCGTCACCACCTCCGAACGCTTCGCGATCACCTCGATCGAGGTCAAGGGCGAGACCCACCTGAGCGCGGATCAGATCCGCGCCGTCCTGCCCGTGCAGCTCGGTGACAACGTGTTCACGACGAACCTCGGCCGGGTCGCGGATGCGGTGCGCGCCACCCCCTGGATCGCGTCGGTGGATGTCCACCGCGTCCTGCCCCACACGCTCGTGGTCGAGGTCACCGAGCATGCACCCATCGCCATGGTGGATCTCGGCGAGCTCTACCTCGTCGACGCGACCGGCCACCCGTTCAAGCGCGCCCAGCTCGAGACCGGCGATGGAGCGAACCTGCCCGTGATCACGGGGATCGACCGCGCGGCGTACGAGGCCGCGCCGGCACCGACCGCCGCCATGATCACCGGCGCGCTCGCGGCGCTCGCGGCCTGGCGCCGGGAGCCGTCCCGCCCCGAGATCGGCGAGATCCACCTCGATGCCCACCGCGCACTCACGCTGCGCACGTACGAGCACGCGACCGCGATCCAGCTCGGCGCCATCGGCCTCGAGTTGCCCGCGCGCATGCACACGTTCGACTCCGCGTGGGCCGCGCTCTCCGAAGCCGAACGCCTCCGAGCGCGCGCGATCCACGTCGACGCGCGCATCGATCAAGTCACCGTCGCTCTCTACACGCTCCCGAAGGACTAGAAGCACCCACCATGGCCAAGACCAAGAACAGCGAGATCATCGTCGGCCTCGACATCGGCACCACCAAGATCGCCTGCATCGTCGGCGAGGTGACCGCCGATGATGGTGTGGACATCATCGGGATCGGAACGGCGCCGTCCAAGGGCATGCGGCGGGGCAACGTGGTCAACATCGACGCTACCGTGCAGTCGATCCGCGCTGCGGTCGACGAAGCCGAGAACATGGCCGGCTGCGAGATCTCGAGCGTGTACGCCGCGATCTCGGGACCGAACGTCCGCGGAATCAACAACAACGGCATCGTCGCGATCAAGGACAAGGAGATCCGCGCGAACGACGTGGCGCGCGTCCTCGAGCAGGCGAAGGCGGTCGCCATCCCGATGGACCGCGAGGTGCTCCACGTCCTCCCCCAGCAGTACCTGGTCGACGACCAGGACGGCATCCGCGATCCACTCGGCATGGCTGGCGTGCGGCTCGAAGCGAAGGTCCACATCGTCACGTCGCTGGTGTCGTCGGTGCAGAACGTCATTCGCTGCGCGAACCGCTGCAACCTGCAGGTCGCCGACATCGTGCTCGAGTCCCTCGCCGCCTCGCAGGCGTGTCTCGAGGATGACGAGAAGGAGCTCGGCGTCGCCCTCGTCGATATCGGCGGAGGCACGTGCGACATCATCGTCTACGCCGACGGCGCGATCGTGCACACCAGCGTGATCGAGCTCGGCGGTGAGCGCGTCACCAACGACATCGCCACGCTGCTCCGCACGCCGCTCGAGGCCGCGGAGAAGCTCAAGCGCAAGTACGGCTGCGCGTGGCGGGAGCTCGTCGAGACCGGCGAGATGATGGAGGTGCCGTCCACCGGTGGCCGCGGCGCGCGCACGATGCCGCGGCACAAGCTCGTCGAGGTGATCGAGCCGCGCATCGAGGAGATCTTCGAGTACGTCAAGAAGGACCTGATCCGCTCGGGGTACTACGACGCGCTCGCCGCGGGCGTGGTGCTGACGGGCGGCGCGACCGTGATGGAGGGCGTCGCCGAGATCGCCGAGCAGGTGCTCGGCGTCCCGACCCGGCGCGCATCGCCGCTCCGCATCGGCGGTCTCGTCGATGTGGTGCGCTCGCCGAGCTACTCGACCGGGGTCGGCCTCGTGATGTTCGGCGCCGAACAGGGCCGCAGCGTGCAGCTGCCGAGCCGCGGCGAAGATCGGCCCGGCATGTTCAAGCGAGCATGGAGCCGCCTCGCGGAGATGTTCTGATGGCTGACTCGCGCTCGCTCCTGCGGCCCGCCCAGCTCCTCTTGCTGGTCAAGGAGCTGCGCAAGGTGGAAGGCGGCGCCGACCCGGTGGACGCCGAGTCTCCTCTCGAGGTCATGGAGGCGGTCGAGGTGTTCGAGCGCGAGCACGGTTCCGGTCAGATCCTCGGAGGCTGAAGCGGCGAAGCAGGGTAGGTTCGACGCATGCTACGTGCGTCGCTGATCCTCGGGTTGTTCGTGGCGAGCGTGGCAGGCGCCGCGCCGGCGGAGTGGACGTTGCCTCCGCTGCCCGCCGACTGGAAGGACGTCACCGAGGCGATGATGAAGGAGCCGTCGATGGCGGCCCAGAAGGAGATCATCCTCAAGGCCGGCGGAACCTTCGCGGGGACGGTCTACGCGAGCGAGGCCGGCGGCGGCGCCATCATGGTGGTCACCTCGGTGTTCGCGGACTCGTCCACGGTGATCGCGGAGCTCGAAGGCTTCATGGAGGGATCCCGCAAGCGCGCGGCACAGAATGCCAAGGAGCTGTCCTGGAAGCTCGAGCGCACGGACTCGATGCTGGTCAGCACCCAGCGCGTCGACAACCAGGGTGTCCCGATCACCGGCAAGACGTTCATCGGGTACCTCGAGAACGACGCGCTGCGCGCGATCGCGTTCCTGTGCTTCGGCCCCGACGATGTCTGCGGTCCCCTGATCGACAAGGTCAAGGTCGATGCCACGGGGCTCCAGCCGCTCGCGAAGCTCGACGCCAACAAGAAGAAGATGACGCCGTACCGGATCGGCATGCTCGTCGGTTCGGTGCTCACCCTCATCTTCATTCTGGGCGCGCTGTGGAAGCGCCGCCCTCGGGCCCCGAGGTGAGCTACTTGCAGATCGGCAGCGCGGGTCCGGCATAGATCGAGCCCGTGCTCGGATCGATCTGGGCGGTGCCCGCCGGGTGGTCGAGCACGACGAGGACCCGATCGAACCACGCGGTAGCCATCGCCACCCGCCCCGGGAGCGTGAACGGTCTGCCGGCCGACATCGCGACGGCAGAGACCACGGCGATCTGCGAGCCATGGAACACCACCGCGGTGGTTCCATCGATGACGCTCGTGTCCCAGCCTGGCTCGCCGACGGTGACCGTGGCACCTGCCACGAGGTCGTGCAGCACCCACGCCTCCCCGCCCGACCCGCGCGCGAGCAGGCGGGTGTCCCCGACGAAGTGCGCTTCCCGCACCTCGGCGGTGGTCGGGTAGCTCGCGACCACCGCCTTGGCCTTGAGGTCCCAGGTGTCCACCCGATCCTTGAAGAACACCGCCAACCGCTTGAGGCTCGCGCTCGCCGCGGTCGCGCGAGACTCCGTCGCCAGCGTCGCCGGCACGGGCAGCTCGACGCAGGTGCCCCGCCCGCCCCGGTTGCACACCGTGACGACGGCCGTGTCGCCGAGGCGAACGTCGGTGGTGAGCGCGTCCGCGGCGGCGTGGCGCGCGACCTCGGTGGCGGGGTGATCCGCAGCGCCGGTCGCCTTGCCGTCGCGGTCGAGGGTCAGGCAGCGCTCTCCCCAGCATACGTGCGCGGAGATCCCGTCGACCGCTGCGATGCCCGTCCCCGTGGAGGAGATCTCTCCGGGCAGACATGGCGCGCTGGGCGCCGGTGCCTGGGTCTTCGACGAGCACGCAACGAGGAGGGCGAACAGTGCGTGACGACCTGTGCTCATCGAACCCACATCGTTCGCTGTCTCTTACCGCCTCGCAAGCTCGGCGAATAAATGCGCGGACGTGGCGAGACCGCAACAAAAAGTTGCCCCCCCTCTATGGTCACTTTCATATGGGGTCCATGGCACTCATCGAATTCGACGACGTCAGTCACGCGAAGATCCTCGTCATCGGAGTCGGCGGCGGCGGAGGGAACGCGGTCAACACGATGATCAGCGGCAACCTCGATGGCGTCGAGTTCGTCGTGGCAAACACGGACCTCCAGGCCCTCGAGGCCAACATGGCCCCCCACAAGATCCCCCTGGGCAGCTCGCTGACCAAGGGCCTGGGCGCGGGCGCGAACCCCGAGGTGGGTCGCCGCTCGGCCGAGGAGTCGATGCAGCAGATCGCCGATCTGATCTCCGGCGCCGACATGGTGTTCGTCACCGCCGGCATGGGCGGCGGCACGGGCACCGGGGCAGCCCCGGTGATCGCGCAGATCGCCCGTGACTGCGGCGCGCTGACGGTCGGCGTGGTGACCAAGCCGTTCGGCTTCGAAGGCAAGAAGCGCGCGAAGCAGGCGGTCGAAGGCATCGAGCGCCTGAGCGCCGCGGTGGACACCCTGCTCGTCATCCCGAACAACCGCCTCCTCGCGCTCGTGGGCGCGCAGACCTCGATGGTCGAGGCGTTCCGCAAGGCGGACTCGGTGCTCCTCAACGCGGTCCAGGGCATCAGCGATCTGATGACCGTCCCCGGCCTCGTCAACGTGGACTTCGCCGACGTCCGCACGATCATGAAGGACATGGGCCGCGCGCTCATGGGCTCCGGCATCGGCACGGGCAAGCGCCGCGCGCAGGAAGCCGCCGAGATGGCGATCAGCTCGCCCCTGCTCGAGGACGTCAACATCGAGGGCGCGACCGGCATCCTGATCAACATCACGGGTGGCCCGGACCTCACGCTGCACGAAGTCAACGAGGCGTCGTCGCTGATCGAAGCCGCAGCGCACGAGGATGCGAACATCATCTTCGGCTCGGTGATCGATCCGAACCTGTCCGAGGAGATCCGCATCACGGTGATCGCGACTGGCTTCGATCGCGACGTGAAGACCCAG
This sequence comes from Myxococcales bacterium, assembly GCA_043759315.1. Lineage (GTDB taxonomy): Bacteria > Myxococcota_A > Polyangia > Haliangiales > Haliangiaceae > JABFXX01. The sequence continues at coordinate 2,273 of JAYVLW010000285.1, read as the reverse complement.
ATGCTGGTCCCCGAGACCAAGACGCCGGTCCACGCAGCGCCGGTCACCGGAGGTCGCCGTCTCTCGGCCTCGCAGATCCAGCTGCCGTACGATGTCTCGACGCAGATCACGAAGGAGTATCCGGCGCCAGTGCCGCCCGCGCGGATGGCACGCCCGTCGGTGCAGGTGATGGAAGAGCCCGACATCGACGTCGAGTGGGACGAGCGCGAGGGGATGCACGAGGCCACCGCGGTCGAGCGCGCCCTGAGTGATCTGTCGAACCCGATCCCCGGCGATGGGTCGGTGCTCGCCTCGGGCTCCGGCCCGGCGCCCGTCGAGGGTGCCCCGCTCGTGCAACCCGAGCGCAAGCGCGCGCAGTCGCGCCCGAGCATGAAGGCCGTGCTCTCCGGCGAGATCGATACCGACAACGAGCTCGACGTGCCGGCGTTCATTCGCCGCCACGGCGCGCACTCGTAGCGAATGCTTTTGGAGCCCGGCGCCACCAGGCGCGCGCATCACCCGGTGCGAGGGCTGGTGACGGCTACTCCCTAGGTCGCTGACCTCACCTCAGCGGCGATCCGAGGCCCCCATCCTGGGGCCTTGATCGTTTTCGGCGGAGCGTCAGTCGGGCTGCGCGGACTGCGCGCACTGCACTTCAGGCACGCACTCGCCCTGCTTCGACGAGCACTCCATCCGGCCGCCGTTCTCGTAGACGGGCTTGCCGTCATCGGCGGCGATCGGGTTGGACTTGCAGCAGCAGGTCTCGCTCGCGCTATCCGAACCCTCGGTCGCGCCGGGCTCGACCTTCTTCTTCGTCGGTCCGCTGCAGGCGACGATGCCGAGGGTCAGGGTGACAGCGGCGACGAGCGAGGCGAAGGTGCGCATGGCACGTCCTACCACAGCTCGGCGCGGCCCGGCTTCCTACCAGGTGACCGAGAGGCTCGACTGGAACAGCATCGTGCGATCGGTGTACGTCGTCGCGGCCATCATCGGTGCCGGTCGACAGCTGGAGCCACCGCGGCAGATCGAGGCGAGGCCCTGCGCGTGCGGCGCGAACGACATCCGCCAGCCGAGGAACCAGCCGATGCGACGCGGGAACCCGATCGGCTCCTGCAGGCGGTGATCGAGCTCCACGCCGAAGCCGGCCAGCCCCTCTGCGTGCTTGGTGTCGTCGGGGACCACGCGGGACTCCTGGTTGGAGGCCGGGCGGAACCAGCGATTCCACGCCACGCCGGCGCCTCCCTCGATGTAGACGGAGAGCAGCGAGTTGCCGCCGACGACGGAAGGACCGAGACGGAGGACGTCGAACCGCGCGAGCACGCCGAGCCGGTGACCGTCGCCGAGCGGCAGGCTCGACGGGCCGCGCTCCTGGAACTGCAGGTAGGCATATTCGCTCTCGATCGCGAGTCGGCCCCAGCGCTGCCCGACCGCGGACGACAACCCGACGGCGGTCGCGTCGACGCGCTCCGTGTGGACCGTGCCGACGACGGTGCCGAGGCGAGCGGTGGTCCCCTTCGTGACGTGGGGTGCCATCGGGTCCTCGACGTAGTCGCTACGTGCCGGGTCGGCCCATGCGACACCGGATCCTGTGACTCCCAGGCACACGAGCAGCGGCATCCAGCGCGAGATCGATGGCTTCTCCCCCACGGCGAAGGGGTCGGTGCAGATCACGTACCGGCGAGGCTCGCGTCGAGCGCGCGGCGCATCGCGGCGACCGGCGCCGGGACCTTCATCCAGATCGTGAACGCGCGCGCGCCCTGGTGGACGAGCATCGCGCGGCCATCGAGCGTGGAATAGCCGGCGGCCCTCGCGCGTTCGATCAGGAGCGAGGGCCGGTGGTAGATCAGGGTGGAGACCCACGCGCCCTCGGGGAGAGCATCGAGCGGGAGCGCATCGACCTGCACGTCCTCGTCGGCGCCGAGGCTGATCGACGTGCAATCCACGACGAGATCAGCGCGGGACAGGCAATCGCGGAGCTGCTCCGGCGTCCATGGCCACGCGCGCGCCCACGAGATCTTCTCGGGTCGTCGTGCGACGACCTCGATCGCACGACCGCCGCGTAGCGCATACGCCACCGCGCGCGCCGCGCCACCCGCGCCGAGCAACACGGCACGCTTGCCCTTCGGCTCGTACCCGGCCGAGGTGAGGCCATCGAGAAACCCGCCCTCGTCGGTGTTGTGACCGATCAGCCGCTTCGGATCCTCGTCGTCCCCGAACTGCAGGCAGTTGACAGCGCCGATCGCCTTCGCTGCCGGCGTCAGCTCGTCGCACAGCGCCGCCGCAGCGACCTTGTG
>JAYVLW010000284.1:0-8503 GCA_043759315.1 Myxococcales bacterium | reverse complement strand
CCGCAGTTCGCGATCTCGCGAGCGGCGATCGCGCACGTCGCGAGCGGTCGCTGCAGACGCTGGCGCAGGTCTACTGGACGCCCGTCTACAAGTACGTTCGGCTGCGCCATGCGGTCGAGGCGGCAAAGGCCGAGGATCTCGTGCAGTCGTTCTTCGCGCGAATCGTCGAGGGCAGCGCACTCGTCGGTCACGATCCGCAGCGCGGCCGGTTCCGCACGTTCTTGAAGTCTGCGCTCGACAACCATGTCATCGACCAGCATCGCCGGCAGACCGCGGCGCGACGCGGCGGCGCACTCCCCACGGTCGATCTCGCCGATGTCGAGCGGGAGCTCGTCACCGACGTCACCGAGGACGTGTTCGATCGCGAGTGGCTGCAGCGTGTGGTCAAGCACGACGTCGAGCGCACGCTCGAGGCGCTCGAACGTCGCAAGAAGCCGGTCCACGCCGAGCTGTTTCGCCGGTTTCATCTCGCCGACGATGCCCCCAAGTACGACGCGGTCGCCGCCGAGCTCGGCATCACCACGACCGACGTCACGAACTGGTTGCACGTCGCCCGCCGCGAGTTTCGCCGCGTTGCTCTCGAGCTGCTTCGCGAGCTCACTGCGAGCGACGAGGAGTTCGTGGACGAGGCGCTCCTCGCGTTCGGGATCCGGGTCGATGACGGACCCTAGCGAGCGGCTGCGGGAGCTCGGCGCCGACGCCACGTTCGACAAGCGCTTCGAGCTCGTCCGCGAGGCTGGCGCAGGCGGCATGGGCCAGGTGTTCGAGGCGGTCGATCGCGACTCGGGCCGGCGCCTCGCGGTGAAGGTCCTCGCGACGCACGGGTTCTCGGAGACCGAGCGGTTCACCGCCGAGGCCGAGATCCTCGAAGGCCTGAGCCATCCGCGCATCGTCGCGTACGTCGCGCACGGCGTCACCAGCCGCGGAGAGCCCTACCTCGCGATGGAGTGGCTCGAGGGCGAGACGCTCGCGCAGCGCCTGACCGGCACGCAGCTCGCGATCGAGGAGGTCCTCGCCATCGCACATCAGCTCGGCGAGGCGCTCGTCTACGCGCACGCCGCGGGCATCGTCCACCGCGATCTCAAGCCCTCGAACATCATGCTCGTCGGCGGCCGCACCGCCGACGTCCGCCTCGTTGACTTCGGCGTCGCGAAGACCCTGTCACGCGACCTCACCCATACCGGCCAGATGATCGGCACTCCCGGGTACATGGCGCCGGAGCAGGCGCTCGGCCGCGGCGAGATCGACGGCCGCGCCGATCTGTTCGCGCTCGGCTGCACGCTCTACGAAGCGCTCGGGCAGCGCAGCCCATTCCCCGGCGAGGAGGTCATGCACGTCCTCGCGAAGCTGCTGCTCCACGAGCCCACCGCGATCGATCAGGTGCGCGCGGACACCCCGCCCCGCCTCGCGAACCTGATCGCCGCGCTGCTCGCGAAGGACCCCGAGGCTCGCCTCGATGACGCCGCCACCGTTGTCACCGAGACCGCGGCGATGCAGCGGGCGATCGCCGGTGATGACCGCGCCGCACTCGCTGCGCGGCCGATCCTCGTCGAGGGAGCGAGTGTCGGTTCGCGCGAGACTCCGACCGTCGCGTCCACACCGGCCTCGCGAGCGCGTCGCCGGCGATGGTGGATCCCGGCGATCGCCGTGACCACGCTCGCGCTCGGTACGGTCACCGTCGTCCTCGCGACGCGGGCCTCCACGCCGGAGCCCAAGGGCGTGTGCACCGCCGAGCTGCGGACCGGCTGCCAGGCGCGCTGCGACGACGGCGATGGTGACGCCTGCTACCTCTACGGTGAAGCGCTCGTCCTTGCCCTCGGCGTTCCGCGGGACAGCGAGAAGGGCGTCGCCTTGCTCGTGCGGGGCTGCGAGCTCGACAGCGGAAAGGCATGCACGAAGGCCGGAGGGCGGATCCTCGAGCTCGTCGATCAAGGCACGCAGCGACCCGGCGTCACCGTTGCCGAGGCGGAGCGGCTGCTGACGCGGGGGTGCGAGCGCGAGACGCCGAGCTCGTGCCGCCGCCTCGGGCAGGAGTTCCTCGGACCGGATGGCCACTTCGCGCGCGACGACCACGCCGCGTACCGCCACCTCACCCGCGCGTGCGTCGCGAACGACCAGGCCGCGTGCTGGAAGCTCTACGACCTGCAGCAGCGCGGCGTCGGCACTCCCGACGAGCGCGCGCGCGCCGGTGCCGCGATCGATGCCGCGTGCGCCGCCGGTGCGCGTCACTCGGCCTGTACGCGCCGGTAGCTTGTCGAGGCTGGGCTCGTGAGCTCAGGGAGGTGACTTGGCGAGGCGTGCGCAGTTCGTGATGCCGTCGCCCGGATTGAGCTTGACCGTGGCAGTCGGATACATGAACGCGCACATGTTGGGCAGCGCCTCGAGGTGCACCGGAAGGGCCAGGTGCAGGCCGTTCGCGAGCTCCACGTCGAGCGCCACGTACAGGTCGGTCATCGGCAGCGCGCCTTGATCCCAGACCAGGCTGAAGGCGCACGGCGCGGTGAGTGCCTCGACATGAAACTGCGCGCTGCCGGCCTGAAGGTCCGGCTTCGGATCGAGATTCTGGATGTCCAGCGCGACGAACGAGATCGACGAACACGAGGTCACGGCGGATTGAGCGGGTTCCCGGAACAAGGTGTGCAGATCGACCAGGACCTTTCGCAACAGCGAGCCGGCGTTCTGACACTGTTCGAGGCTCGTCTCCGTGGGAAACACGATCTTCAGGTAAGACGACCTGTTCGCGTTGATGCACAGCGGGAGCGTGGTCCCGTTGGCGCACGTCGGGTCCGAGCACAGGCCGTCGGGAACGCAGTAGTACGGCACCACCGGGCCGCACGCCGTGTCACCGATGCCATCCGTGCAGGCCTGACCGCCGAGCAAGCACGTGGGAGCGGTGATCCCGGGCGGCTTGACCGCCATGGTCGTGCAGCTCGCATTGCCCAGGTCGGTGGTCCCCATCGCGTTGTAGTCGAAGCGATCGCACTCCTGTTCCAACCCGTCGCAGTCCGTGTCGTCCTCGGGAACGAGCCAGAGGCGCTCGACCTTCTTGCCATCGGAGTGCTCGATTCCCACGCACGCCGCGAGCGTCGACGTCAGAGGAGCGGTCCGCCGCCACACCCACACGCGGTTGCCCTCCGGCTGCAGCGCCGGGGAGCTCTTCAGATCGGCGGCATCATCGAGCGTGATCTTCCAGAACTCGGCGCGGCCGGACGGGATGGTGACACCCTCGAGCCTGGCGACGCCCACCACCGTTCCCGCGCCGTCGTAGCCCACCGCCACGAGGTGCGCGATCTCCACGTCCTTTGCATCCGGCGGGATCAGATCGAACACCACCTTGCCGCGGTTGACGTCGTAGACCGTGTTGGGCGTCGGGACCACCGTGTCGCCGTCGAGGAGCCACGCGTCGCCCGGCAGCTTGTTACGGACGCCCATGGGCTTCAGCCGATCCATGCAGGCCGTGCACGGCCGCGTCGCGAGATACAGCTCGATGCGCGCCGCGCCCGTTGATCCCGCCCTGACCTCGAGGTGCAGCCCGGGCTCGTCGTTCCAGCACGCGACGAGCAACAGGAACGGGATCACCCACCTCACCTCTTCAAGGTACACCGCTTCGGTCGAAGCGATCGTCATGCCCTCCCAGCGCCTGCTCAAGATCCTGGACCCGTGGGGGCATGTAGGACCACGCCGGGTCCTCGCATCGACCACGCGGACCGCGATCTTGTGGGCGACCGATCCGGAGGTCTCCGCCTGGATCGCCGCGGAGTTACGCGCCGCGGGGCTGGAACCGCTGCTGGCGCGCTCGTTCCGCCATGTCGAGACCAGCCTCCGTGACAATGCTCACCCGCGCTGTACCCTGGCGGTGATCGACCTCTCGGCTGTCTCGGTGGCGAACCTCGAACGACTCTATTCCGTACGCTGGGCCGGCTACACCGGGCCGATCATTGGCATCGGTCGGCCCGATTCGCTGGATGCTCGGTCGCGGACGCTGCTGTCCCTCGAGGCGGTGATCGCGCCAGGAACGAGCGGCCTGCGCGATCTGGTGGCTCAGTCGCAGCTGCGCGTCTCGGGCACGCAGTAGTTGCCGTAGATCGTCGCGCTCGATGCCGACGCGACAGGCTTGCACTTGTATCCGGTGCCGCAGCCAGAGTCGTCGGTGCACGCGGCCACGCAGCGGCGACCGCTCGTGCCGACGCTGACGCAGGAGTTGCCGACGCCGCCGCACGCTGCGTTCGACGAGCACGACTTGCACGCGTTCTCGAGGTTCGCGAACGGGTGGACCTTCGGGTTGTCGTTGATGCCGTGGATGCCGTACATCGTGGGCGAGGGCTCGCCGACCGAGTACAGGTCGAGGTCTTCGATCGTCTGGCTCATCGTGCGCGGGCGCAGCCGACCCTGCGAGTCGAGCTCGAGGAGGCGACCGATGAAGTCTTGAACGGGCGAGTAGGACACCGAGAACGACGTCGTCGTGATCACGTCGACGTTCTTGCCCTGCTTGTTCGGGTTCTGCATCAGCGTGTTACCGAGCATGTACGTGTTGCAGCCCTCGGCGAACACGATCTGGTACCTGTCGCGTGCGAGCTGTGCGGTCGCGAGCTCGACGTCGTCGACGTCGCCCTCGTCGGTCTTGTCCCAGTTCGAGAGCGCGAAGCCATAGAGCGAGCCCGAGTGGCCCGAGTAGACGATGACGTCGCGATCGGCGAGCGAGCCGAACATGTCGCGCTCGAGTTGCTTGCCGCCCGCGTCGGTATCCGGATCCGTGCTGGTACCCGGGCGGGGATAGAAGATCCGGACCTCGACCTTCACGGACCTGCCGTTCGCGTTGATCGTCTTGGTCAGCGGGCCGCTCGTGCGCGAGTACTTGTCCCAGGTCGAGACCGGCGAGCGGAAGCCGCGACCGCCGAGCCAGGTATAGAACGCCTTCGAGTCGGTCAGGTGCGCCTTCTCGGGGTTGTAGTCGTACCCGAAGTGGACGTCGACGGTGAGCTTGCCATCTTCGAACAGGCGCGCGTAGTCCCACCATCCGTCGGTGACCTTCTTCTCCTCGCGGACCGACAGCGTCAGCGTCTCCTTCTTCGATGCGGGCACGGTCGCCGGGTTCCAACCATCCCACGGCGCCTTCCGGTACCACTCCTTGTCGCGCTCCATCTCCTCGTTGGTCGGCTTGCCGACCTCGATCGAGAACGCGCCGTGCGCGTCGAGCGGGAGCTTGGATATCAGATTTCTCTTGCCGGCGATCACCTGCTCGAACTTGAACTCCCAGGTCGTGCCGTTGATCTGCCGAAGGTCGAGATCCGCGTACGCGCCGTCCTTCACCATCGCGGCAAACCCGCCGTAGTCGGCGTTCGCATCGCCATGCGGCCCGGTCTCCTTGTCGACCAGGTACTGGTTCAAGAACCACGTCGTCGCGACGTGCTTCAGCATGATCAGCTTCTTCGCGCGCGCTTCGCCCTGGCCGGCTTCGACCGTGACGCGCGCCGTCCCCGTGACGATGAACTCGCGCGCCTTGACCGACAGGAAGTCGTCGGCCTTGCCGTCCTCGACGACGAACCCGTCCTCGGCGTCCTCGGCAGAGGAGTCATCTCCGGCGCATGCGGCGGCGTCGAGCGCGAGGGCCGCCGTGGCTAGCCAAGTTGCCGATCCGGCTGCGAAACGCGTCATCCCGGGGATGGCTGCACGGTCGGTACCATGCCTACCGCCCGTGGTTCCCGGGGGTTACCTGGATGCCGCCGAGCCCCTGGACACTCGACCCGCCAACCGCGACGTGGCGAAGCAGCCAGGCGGCCAGCGTTGCACCGGTCTTACTGGACCGGCACACCGACGTAGCGCGCCCGCGGGCGCAGCAGATGGCCGGCCGCGCGCTGCTCGAGCGCGTGGGCGAGCCAGCCCGCACTGCGCGCGACCGCGAACAGCCCCGGCCCCGCGGAGTTGGGTGCGCCGAGGGCGGCCACCACGGCGGCGAGACCGACGTCGATGCTCGGGAACGCATCCGTGGTCGCGGCGACGATCGCGAGCAGCGTGCGCGCGCGCCGCGTGCCGCCGAGCCGCGCGACCGCATCGAGCAGGGGCGGCGTGCGTGGATCGCCGAGCGCGTACAGGGGATGCCCGAAGCCCGGAGGGACCTTCCCAGCCCTCCGCAGCGCGCGGACCGCGGCCTTCGCGCCGTCGGGGCCTCCGACCTCGTCGGCGAACTGCAGCACCTCGAGTGACGCGCTGCCATGCTTCGGTCCCGACAGCGTCGCGAGCGCCGCGGCCACGCACGCGTACGGATCGGCGTCGGTCGAAGCAGCGATCCGCGCGGTGAAGCTCGACGCGTTGAGCTCGTGATCCGCGAGCAGCACCAGCACTTGATCGACGAGCGGCGCGTGCGCCTCGTCGAGATCGAGCGCGCGGGCCGCGATCCGCGCGATGCTGCCGGCGCCGAGCGATCGGGTGACCGTCGCAGCGGAGAAGCCCGGCGACAGCGCCGCGGCGAGGAGCGGGATCAGCTGCCGGCCGCGCACGACGATCGCATCGGGCCGCCCATCGTGGCGATCCGGATCGCCGAGCGCGGCGACCTGCACCAGCAGCGGCATCACGTCGAGCGGAGACGCAGCCGCGCCCACCATCCGCGCCAGTTGCGCGTGCGGCATCGCGCTGCGCGGCCAGCTGACCACACCCGGCGGCAGGTAGCCCGACCACAGCAGCTCGGCGACGTTCTCGAACGGCACGCCCTCGGCCGCGAGCTCGACCGCGAGCCGGCCGCGGTACGCCGGACCGCGCGCCGTGATCGCGGTGACCGCCGAGTCGAGCACCGGCTCGCCCCAGCGCAGCGCGCCCGCGGCGACAGCTCCGTGCCCCGCGCGGGCATCACGGCGCACACGGAGCCGCTCGAGATCGCCGAGCGCGTAGAGGCGCGGACGCCCCGCTTCGCCGGGAACGCTGCGCACCTGCCCGCGGCTGACATACGCGTACAGCGATCTCACCTGGATCCCGAGGTGCTTCGCTGCTGCCCGGGCATCCACCCAACGTTGATCGTCGATTCTACGTTGATCAACCATAGCGATGACCCTACAAGAAGCATCGAGAGGTGACCATGACAAATCCAACCAGCAACGGACTCGAGGGAGTGGTGGTCGCGGATACCGCGATCTCCGAGGTCGACGGCGAGCGCGGCCACCTGGTGATCGCGGGCTCGGACGTCGAGAGACTCGCGCTCTCCACCACGTTCGAGGATGCGGTGGCGCTCGTGTTGACCGCCGGCGGCGCACCCGTCTCGTCGCCCCTACGCGGCGCACTCGGCGCCGCACGCGCGTCCGCGTGGGAGCTCGTCCCGCGACTCGGCGATGCGCTCGCACTCCCCGAGGCGATGGACGCGCTGCGCACGGGCCTCGGCCACCTGCGGCCGACGGGAGATGACCTGGCCGACGCGCTGGCAGCGATCGGCGCAGCGCCCGTCTTCGTCGCCGCATGGAACCGAACGCGCTCCGGCGCCGCGCTGATCGCCCCCGCCCCCTCGCTCTCGCACGCCGCGGACTACCTGCGCATGTCGACGGGCACCGTGCCGTCGGCCGCCGCCGCGAAGGCGCTCGATGCGTACCTCGTCACCGTGATCGATCACGGCATGAGCGCATCCACGTTCACTGCTCGGGTGATCACGTCGACCGGCTCCGATCTGATCTCCGCGATCGTCGGTGGCGTCGGCGCGCTCAAGGGCCCGCTGCACGGCGGCGCGCCCGGGCCCGTCCTCGACATGCTCGACGCGATCGGCACGCCGGACAACGCCGAGCCATGGATCCTCGCCGAGCTGGCGGCCGGTCGCCGGATCATGGGCATGGGCCACCGGATCTACCGTGTCCGCGATCCGCGCGCGGCCGTGCTCGAGACCGCCGTGCGCCCGCTCGCCTCGCGGCGTCTCGCGATGGCGCGCGCGGTGGAGACCGCGGCATCGAAGATCTTGCGCGAGCGAAAGCCCGACCGCCCGCTCGCAGCGAACGTCGAGTTCTTCACGGCGGTGCTGCTCGATGCCGTCGGCCTGCCGCGCGAGCAGTTCTCGGCGACGTTTGCGGTCAGCCGCGTCGCGGGGTGGTCCGCGCACGTCGTCGAGCAGCGGCGGACCGGGCGGTTGATCCGGCCCGCGTCGCGCTACGTCGGCGTGGCAGCGGTAGCGTGAGCGCGAACCGCAGGATCAGCTCTTCGCGTACCAGGCCTTGACGCGCGCGTCGTCGCGGACGGCCTCGAACACGCGCGTCAGCTTCGGAAACCCCGAGAAGATCGTCGGCGCGATGTGGTCGACCTTGCCGCCCGCGAACCACCGCACGGCCATGTGCAGCTTGAGATCGGCGACGTGGAGCTTCGCCCCCGCGACGAACGGACCATCGCCGAGGTACGCCTCCGCGTAGCCCGCCCAGGTCGGCAGGTAGTTGGCGGCGAGGTCTTCACGCGCGGCCTTCTTCTCGGCCTCGTCCTTGATCCGCAGCGTTGGCCCGACCTTGTGGCGGAGATCCTCGACGTGCGAGAGCAGCTCCTC
>JAYVLW010000283.1:0-5573 GCA_043759315.1 Myxococcales bacterium | reverse complement strand
CGGCGGCGGCAGCCGGCAGACCTCCAACAAGTCGACGTGCAAGGGCGGCGACGAGGCGAGCTCCTCCTGCCTCGTCGCGTCCGCGGGGCTGCGCGGCTACGCGGTGGTGATCCCCGACGGCACCGGCCAACGCCCCCTTCGCAACATCCGCACCTGGAACGGCGGCGGTGGAACGGATCTGCAGTGCACGAGTGGCCCGGCGTGCAAGTCGCGCGTCGATGACCTCCGCTACTTCGGTGATCTGATGGCGCAGTTGCGCGGCACCATCCCCGTCGACGATCGCCGGATCTACGCGACCGGAATCTCGAACGGTGGCGCGATGAGCCACCGCCTCGCATGCGAGGCCTCCGATCAGATCGCAGCGATCGTCGGCGTCTCGGGCGCGAACGAGTTCGCGGACGACGGTGGGCCATGCGACGTGCGCGTGCCCGTGCGGCAGATCCACGGCACCGCGGATCCGTGCTGGAGCTTCACCGGCGGCGCGAGCGCGTGCCTCCAGGACGATGGCCGCCCGAAGACGAGCGTCGCGGCGACGATGGAGGGCTGGCGTGCGCGGAACGGCTGCGTCGCAACGCCGGTCGACAGCGCGCGCGGCGAGCGCGATCCATCGGACGGCACCTCGCTCACCGTGCGGCTGTGGCGGGGGTGCCAGGCGGCGACGGAGCTGTTGATCGTCGATGGTGGTGGCCACACCTGGCCGAGCGGCAACCCGTACGCTGACGAGGCCAAGGTCGGCCGGGTCAGCTTCGAGGTCGACAACGCCGACATCCTCGACTTCTTCGATGCCCATGTTCATCCATAGCGCCGCGCTCGTCACGTGCGCCTCGCTCGTCGCGTGCGGGTCGGTCACGACGTATCAGTCGGCGGATGTCCTCCCGCGCGGCAAGTGGCAGGGGATGATCGCCACCAGCGCCGGCGGGTTCACCGACAAGCCGCAGGAGACGAAGACGCCGACCGCGACGTTCGAGATCGCCGCGCGCGTCGGGCTCGGCGCGGACACCGACATCGGCCTCAAGCTGTACACGCTCGGCATCGAGACCAGCGTGCGGCATCGGCTCTCGGAAGGTCGGTGGTCGTGGGCGTTGCTCGGTTCGCTCGGCGGCGTGATCACGAACGAGGACAGCCCGACCGGCAGGGCAGGGCTCACGCAGATCCGCTTCGGTGCGGTCGCGACGAAGCGTCGCTCGCCGTGCCTGGCCTGGAACATGGGACCGATGACGACGTTCTCGATCCTCCGCCCGGCCGGAGGAGGCACCGCCGGCGGCGCGCTGATCGGTGGGTTCTTCGGACTCGACTGGCAGTTCGGCACGAAGTGGCACCTGATCCCCGAGGTCTCCCTGCACGTGACCGCTGCCGGCGAGGTGCCTGTGTCCGGGACCGTCGGCATGATCGGGACAGCACTGTCCCGAGATTTCTGATCACGCGATTCTCACGTGGTGCGACGCGTGACTTCTCGTCGGTACGCCCCATCGTAGTGGCGTGACCGCGAGCGTGCTACGAATCCCGGTCTTCCCATGCGCCTGGCCCATTGCTCCGACCTGCACCTCCTGTCCCACGACGGAGCGAAGTGGATCGAGCTCGCGAACAAGCGGTGGATCGGCGCGATGAACTTGATCTCCAGCCGCAGCCGCCACTATCACGTGGCCGCGTTCGAGACGATGGTCGAGGACATGAACGCGCTCGGCATCGAGCACGTGCTGTGCACCGGCGATGTCACGAACCTCGCGCTGCGTCGCGAGTTCGAGTTCGCGCGCGGCAAGTTCGATCGCCTCACCAACGGTCCACGCGGCGTCACCGTGATCCCGGGCAACCACGATGCCTACGTCGCCGAGGGCGTGCCGCTGTTCGCGGAGCTGTTCGGCGACTACGCGACGCCGGACGCCGGCTGGGAGTGGACCGAGGATCACCGCCACGACGCCGACGACGTCCTGCACTGGCCGATCGTCCGCGTGCGCGAGGACATCGTCGTGATCGGCCTGTCGACGAGCCGCGCCACGCCGTGGTTCACCGCTTACGGCAAGGTCGGCCCGGGCCAGCTCAAGCGCCTCGCCCACGTCCTCGACGATCCGCGGCTCGCCGGCAAGGTCCGGATCGTCGCGATCCACCACCCCCCGGCCGGCAAGCGCGCGCACAGCCGGATCCGCGGCCTCCGCGATCACCACGAGTTCGCGCAGGTGATCGAGAAGCACGGCGCCCACCTGATCGTGCACGGTCACGAGCACCAGGATCTCGTCGAGACGCTCCCCGGTCCCGACGGCGCGAGTGTGCCGGTGCGCGGCGTCGCCTCCGGGACCTACCATCACAACAAGCCGGAGCGCACCGCGCGCTACCGCGTGTACGAGATCGACGGCGGCCAGATTCGCTCGGACCACGTGCGGATCTGGAACAGGGAGCAGGGCGTGTTCGAGCGGGAGCCGGTCGCGGATTCTATCGCCGGGGAATCTAACCCCGGAACTTGACTTGAGTTTGTCCCCTGCGATACCCCCGCCCCCGGAGAATTCATGGGTGAACCGACGCCTGGCGCCGACGCCATCGAAGCCGCTGATCTGAAGTACGTGATGCGGCCGTGGACTCACCCCAAGGGTGAGCCCGTGATCATCGCGAAGGCCAAGGGCTGCGTCGTCACCGACGTCCAGGGCAAGGACTACCTCGACCTCACGGCCGGGTACTTCGTGAACAACGCCGGTCACTGCCATCCGAAGATCGCCGAGGCCGCGGCCCGGCAGGTTCACGAGGTGCTGCAGGTCTCCGGCAAGCACGGCTCGATTCCGATGGTCCGGCTCGCCGAGAAGCTGATCACGCTCGCGCCCAAGACCGTCCACAAGGCGTTCTTCTCGACGGGCGGCTCCGAGGCGAACGAGTTCGCGTTGAAGATGGCGCGGCAGTTCAAGAAGAAGCCCGACATCGCCTTCCTCGAGAACGGCTACCACGGGCTGACCCTCGGCTCGCTCGAGGTCACGGCGAGCGAGAAGTACCGCGAGTCCGCGGGCAAGCCGCTCGGGACCGACAACTACGCGATCCCCACGGCGTATTGCTACCGCTGCAAGTACGGCCCGAACACGACGTGCAAGACCGAGTGCCTCGACTCGTTGCCGGGCAAGCTCGATGCGCGGCCGAAGACGGCGGCGATCATCGCGGAGATCGTGCAGGCCGTCGGTGGCCTGGCGCCGCCGCAGAAGTGGTGGGACCGGGTCGATCGCGAACGCAAGGCGCGCGGCATCCTTCTGATCGCCGACGAGATCCAGACGGGGCTCGGGCGCACCGGCAAGATGTTCGCCGTCGAGCACTACGGGCTCGAGCCGGAGATCATGACGGGCGGCAAGGGCCTGTGCGGCGGCGTCGGATCGCTGGGTCTGTCCGCGGCCTCCGACGAGATCTCGAAGGTGTTCTTCGGCGGCACCACGCCGACCAACGGCGGCAACGCCGTGTCGTGCGCCGGTGGCCTGGCGATGCTCGAGGTCATCCTCGAGGAGAAGCTGATCGAGAACTGCGCGAAGATGGGGCGCTACTTCACCGAGGCCGCGTGGGCGCTCAAGGACTCGTGGATCGGCGACGTCCGGTTCACCGGCCTGCTCGGCGGGATCGAGCTCGTCAAGAACCGCGACTCGAAGGAGGTCCTCGGCAAGGCGGAGATGGCGGCCGTGAAGGACGCGCTCCACGACGCGGGCATGCTGATCACCGTGTCGGGCATGCACGGCAACGTGCTTCGCCTGCAGCCACCGCTGGTGATCACGAGCGGCCAGATCGACCAGTTCCTCGGCGCGCTGCGCAAGGTGCTGAATTCCGTGAGGGGATCTACGTAAATAAGCCTCTTTCCTCGGTGGCTCGTACTTCGATAAGGTCCCACCTCTTTCCTCGCGAAAACACCCCATGGCAAATCTGTTCGCCTTCCGAAAGTCCGCCGATCGGGTGCTTCACCCGATCGTGTCGGGGCTGTCGAAGCTCCCGCTGCACGCCAACGCGTGGACGCTGATCGGCGCGGCGATCGGGCTGGTCGGCGGCGTCGTGCTGTTCTACGGCATGTGGTGGCTCGGCTTCACGCTGCTCATCGCGCGCGGCCTGATCGACCACATCGATGGCTACAAGGCGCGCACGTTCAACCAGCGCTCCACGTTCGGCGCCGTGATGGACGACGTCTGCGATCGCTGGGTGCTCGGCGTGATGTACGCCGGTGGCTGCCTGAACCTCAGCTACGACTACCCGCACATCCTGATCGTCCTCGGCTTCGGGATCACCGGCGCGCTGACGAACGTCATCATCAAGCTCTCGATCTACGCCGAGTCGCAGCAGGACATCTGGCGCAAGCAGGGCAAGATCGGTCACCCGGTCGACGTCGTCGGCCTGTTCGGCTCGGCGGAGTTCATCATCTACTACGGCCTCGGCATCTTCTGCACCGCGCTGCTCGACGACCCGCGCCCGCTGCTCGCGGGATGCTGGGCCGTCGCGATCATGAGCCACGTGTCGTTGCTCCAGCGCGTGCGGTTCGCGTGGAAGCGCTACCGGTTCGTGGATCCGGGCCTCGCGCCCGACGAGACGCCCGACGCCGAGGCGAGCTGAGTTCGTGGTGACCACGACGGTACCGGCAGCCGAAGCGGCCGACGCGCTTCGGCCCACGCCGCGCGTGGTCGGAAAGCTCAACCCCGCGAACGCGATCACCGCGTCGCGATTTCTCACGCTCCCGCCGATCGTGTGGGCGATCCACAACGGCTACCACCAGTGGGCCACGCTGTTCGTCGTGATCTGCGGCGTCCTCGACAAGGTCGATGGCTTCGCGGCGAAGATCTTCGACTGCCGCTCGACGTTCGGCGAGCTGTTCGACGCGATCACCGACGGCATCTGCTACGGGTTCTGCCTGATCGTCCTCGCCTACTACGGCTGGGCGCCGGTGATCCCCGTGATCGCGGTGATCACGCTCGGCCTCGCGAACAGCGCGCTCCGCGGCATCTACGTCAAGCGCATGGGCCGGGCGACCAACTACAAGTCGTACGCGATGGAGCGCATCGTCGCGTATACCGCGTACCTGATCGGCTTCGCGACCGGCGAGTTCGAGGTGAGCTTCTACTTCTGGCTGTTCGTCCCGCTCATGATCGTCGTGGTCATCCACGACACGAAGCGGATGCTGATCGACGCCGTGCCGGGGAGCGTCGCGTGAACGACATCGTCTCCAACACGGTGTTCGTCTGGTTCATGTCGCTGCTCACCGGGCTCGTCGCCGGGACGTGGTTTGTCTACGACGCCCTCAAGCTGTACTGGCTGCGCAACGCCGACGCCAGGGATCCGGTCATCCACGACAAGCGGTTCGGCTATGGGATCGGCGTCCTGATCGGCGCGATCGGTGTCATCGGTGTGCTGAAGTACCATCTGTCGTGACGCGCTCAGCGTCGCAGCGTCAGTCCCAGCTGCTGCCCGTGACGCAAGATCTCCACGCCGCCCAGGCCGCGCTCCGCGGTGATCTGCTCGAGGCGGCGCGCGGGTGCGTACGGACTGCCGAGGCGCAGGCTGAGGGTGCCGAAGTGGACCGGCACGAGCACCCTGGCTCCGAGTCGCTCGTAGATGTCGACCGCGGAGTCCGG
>JAYVLW010000282.1:0-3454 GCA_043759315.1 Myxococcales bacterium | reverse complement strand
CCTGCCTGCGCGCACACGATCACCGGACCCGCGCCGGAGAGATCGAGTGCGTCCGCGCGCATGCGGCCCTCGCGATCCGCCTCGAGGACGCGCACCTGCTTCGTCCCGAACCCGAGCATGCGCAGCGCGCGGTCGATCGTTCCGTGGCGCTCCGCACCGACCACGATCTCGATCGGCGGCGCACCGCCGAGGCCCTCGGCCTCGACATCCCACCCCACCGCGCGCAGCACCTCCGCGCGCGCGACCGCGAGGCCCACGAAGCTCGCCATCTGCGCACCCGTCACCAGCGCACCCGATGCGGCGGGTAGCTCCAGCAGCTCCGCGATCCACCGCAGGGTCACGTGCTCGATCACGGCGGCGGCCGGCGTGCCCTCACCACTGCCGGCATTCTGATCCCACACCGTCGTCAGCCAGTCGGCCGCGACCGCCGACGGCACGCCGCCGCCGATCACCCAGCCGAAGAAGCGTCCCCCCGCCATCGCCGTGAGCCCGGCATCCACGGTCCGCGCGAGCTCCTCCACCACCGCGATCGGATCCGCCGGCGCCTCGGGCAGCGGACGACCGAGCGCCTCGAGCATCCCCACCGCATCGCTCCGCGGCGACACGGGTCGCTCGGGAAGCCCGTCGAGGAACTCGGTCGCGAGCCGTGCGGTGCGGTCGAGCAGCGGCTTCCAGTCGGTGCGTCGCATGTGCCGACTGTGCCGGATCGCAGGCCACCGCGACCGGCACACAATGCGAATTCGGCTATCGTCCTCGCGATGCTCCGCGCCGCTCTCTCCGTCCTCGTCCTCCTCGTCGTCACACCTGCGCGCGCTGAATCGATCGATCGCGAGTCGATTCGCAAGGTCGTCGCGGCCCACACCGGCGAGCTGCAGGCTTGCTACGAGGCGCACCTCGCGAAGCACCCCGACGCGACGGGCCGCGTCGTCGCGAAGATCTCGATCGCCACCGACGGGCACGTCAGCACCGTCAAGGCGACCGGCATCCACGCCGACGTCGAGACCTGCATCGCCAAGCAGATCAAGACCTGGAAGTTCGCAACTCACAAAGGTCCCGCGCCCGTCCAGATCTCCTACCCGTTCGACTTCGTGGCAAAGCCCGCGGCCGCAACGCCACCCCAGGACACCAGCGTGGATCCAAAGCTCGTCGCGATGTTCGAACAGGCCGTCGCGCAGGCCAAGGCAGGCAAGCACGCCGAGGCGCTCGCGCTCTACCGCAAGGTCCTCGAGACCCAGCGCAAGACCAAGCTCGCCACCATCCCGCGGTTCATCGCCACCACCAACATGCAGGCGAGCTACTCGCTGATCGATCTCGGTCGCCTCAAGGAGGCGAAGGCCCAGCTCCTCCTCGTCGAGGTCGCCACGCTCACCAAGCCGCAGCAGTACGACTATCACTTCACCCTCGGCAATGTGCTCGGGGGTCTCGGCGAGCTGAAGCCGATGTTCTCCGCGCTCGTCGAGGCGATCAGCGTGGCCGAGGATCTCGATGACCTCACGGTCCGCCCGCCCGCGTGCTGGACGAAGATCCTCGCGTTCACGCTGCAGGCCAAGGACTGGGCTTACCTCAAGGAGGTCAGCGCGAAGGCGCTGCAGGTCGCGCAGGTCCGCGGCTACAAGGAGCTCGCGATCCAGGCGAAGGTCACGGCCGCCGAGGCCCAGAAGCACCTCGGCAAGTAGCTACCCTCGTCGACGCCGACGCCACAGCACAGCGCCGAGCACCACCAGCATGCCCGGGCCGGCGCCCGCGCCGGTCGAGCAGCCGCCGTTGACCTCCGCGGGTGCGGCCGGATCGCCTTCGATCGTGATGTCGGCGCACTGGTAGTAGAACGAGTTGTACGGGACCGCCGTCGTCATGACCTGCATGAGCTGCAGCGTGCAGTCGGTGCACGGCGTCATCGGCAGCGTGATCTTCTGCGTGTAGTGGCCGCCGGCCTTGTCGGCGATCGGCTCGACCATCGTCGAGGAGAAGTTGTCGCCGGGGTTGTTCGGGTTCTGGAACGCATCCGTGCCCGCGTCGTCGAACGCGATCCGGTAGTGCCCTGGATGGTCCACGGTCTCGTCCCACTCCACGGTGACGCTCTCGCCCGGCTGGAACGACATCGCCGCTCCGCGCGTGGAGCCCGCCGTCCCGCACGGCCCTGCCTTCTGCTCGGCGGTGCGCGGCGGCGGGAACACCAGCGCGATATGGGCCTCGGCGGTCGCGGTGACGAGGAGCAGTGCGGCGACCACGATGCGCATTCACCGATGGTACTCCGGCGAGGCGTGGCCTGGGCGCGCGGTTTGCGTGGCTCTTGCCGTGGGCGCACGGTCTGCGCGCTCGAAGCCCTGCGCGGCGTTGTGTAACCGGCGCCGCAGTTGCACAGTCCCAGCAGCTCCATGCCGAGACTGCTTCGCCGGCCCATGTTCTGGATCACCCTGGTGATCCTCATCGCCGCGGGCGTCTACGGGATCCTCCGGTGGCGTGGGGTGCACGTGGCCACGATCGTCGCCGAGCGCCGCGACCTCGAGCAGCACATCGTCTCGAGCGGCCGCGTGCGAGTGCCCACCCGGGTCCAGATCGCGGCGCAGAACGGCGGGCTGGTGGTCGCCGTGGGCGCGGTCGAAGGACAGCGCGTCAACGCCGGTGATCTGCTCGTGCAGCTCGATGATGGCGCGGAGCGAGCGTCGGTCGCGCAGGCCGAAGCGGCGGTCAACCAGGCCAAGGCGCGGGTCGATCAACTCCGGCGCGTCGGCGCGATCGTCGCCACCGAGTCCCTGCGCCAGACGCAGACCAGCCTCGAGCGCACGCAGACCGAGCTCGGGAGAACCTCGAAGCTCGCGGCGAGCGGCGCGGTGACCGTCACCGAGCTCGAGAACGCGAAGCGCGCGGTCGAGATCGCGCAGGCGCAGCGCACCGCCGCCGAGGCCCAGCAGATCGCCGCGGCGCCGCTGGGCGCGGACTCCCGGGTCGCGCTGACCGCACAGCTCCAGGCCCAGGCGCAGCTCTCCGGCGCGCGCGTGCGCCTCGCGCAGACCAGGATGGTCGCGCTGCAAAGCGGCACCGTGCTCACGCGCTCGGTCGAGCCCGGCGACGTCGTTCAGCCCGCGCGCACGCTGCTCGTCGTCGCGGCCGACGCGAGCGTGCAGCTGGTGGTCCAGCCCGACGAACGCAACCTCGCGTGGATCCGGGTCGGTCAGAAGGCGCGCGCGTCGGCGGATGCGTATCCGCAGCAGGTGTTCGACGCCGTCGTGGCCTACATCGCGCCGTCGATCGATCCGCAGCGCGGCAGCGTGGAGGTGCGCCTCGAGGTGCCTTCGCCGCCGGCGTTCCTCAAGCCCGACATGACCGTCTCCGTCGATCTCACCGTCGCCGCCAAGTCCGCGGTGTTGACGCTGCAGAGCGATGCGGTCCGCGGCATCTCGACACCGTCCCCCTACGTGCTCGCCGTCGAAGGCGGCAAGATCGTCCGCCGCGA
>JAYVLW010000281.1:0-8126 GCA_043759315.1 Myxococcales bacterium | reverse complement strand
CACGATCCTCCGAGCGTGTCCTTCGCGCGCCGCGAATACGCCGAGACGCTGATCTCCTGGGGCGAGATTCCCGAGGCGATCGCGCAGCTCGAGATCGCGGTCGCCGCCCAACCCAAGGACGCGGCCGCGTGGCACGACCTCGGCATCCTCCGCCACAACCAGGGTGACGATGTCCGCGCGCTGGATGCGCTCGAGCGTGCGCGCGAGGCGAGCCCGCACGATCCACGGCCCCGGATCGCGCTCGCGGCGCTGCGCTGGAGCCGCGGCGATCGCGTCGGCGCGACCACCGAGTACAAGGCGCTGCTCGAGCTCGACCTCCCGGATCGGCTGCGGGACAAGGTGAAGTGGGCGCTGGGCGAGCTGGCGAAGCCGAGGCCGTGAGGCATACTCGACGGTGATGAAGCCGCTGGCCGGTCTGGCACTCGCGCTCGGGCTCGCGACGACCACGCCCCGCGCGGCCCACGCGTGGACCTTCGACTGGGCCGGGCACGTCGAGGTCGACGCGGAGAACCTGCAGTCCGACGACCCGTCAAAGCGCCTCGAGGCCGTGATCGAGCTCGCGAAGTACGACGTGGCGCTGACCCAGCCGCACCTGCTCAAGGCGCTCGCGGACGACGACGAGAAGGTCCGCCACCAGGCGGCGAAGGCGCTGGGCCAGGGCGGAGCCGTCGCCGCGGTGCCGATCATGATCGAGTGGCTCGGCGATCAATCGGCGCAGACCAAGGCAGTCGCGGCCGAGGCCCTCGGCGATATCGGCGGCGCCGATGCGACGGCCGCGCTCATCCGTTCCCTCGGCGATCCCGAGGCGCTGGTCCGCCAGCGCGCCGTCAAGGCGCTCGGCACGATCGGCAAGAAGGGCAACCTGAACGTGGTGATCGCGCTGATCCCACGCCTCGAGGATCCGAAACCCGAGGTCAAGAACGCGACGATCCAGCAGCTCGAGGAGCTCGGCGACAAGCGGGCCGTGATCCCGCTCGTCGCGAAGTTCGGCGAGACCGCGCGCGAGACCCGGAGGCTCGCGGTCCGGGCGGTCGGCAAGCTCGGCGATCCGTCGGCAGTCCCGGCGCTGATCCGCCTCGTCAGTGATCTCGACGAGGAGGTCAAGACGGCGGCGGTGGGCGCGCTCGGCACGCTTGGTGCCGTCGATGCGATCGACGCGCTGACCGAGCAGCTCTCCGGCCCATCCGACGCATATCGCGCAAAGGTCGCCTACTCGCTCGGACAGATCGCCGCGACGCCAAAGGCCGGCAAGGCGGGTGAAGAGGCGATGCGCACGCTCGTCATCAACCTGTCGCAGTCGCAGCAGCGGCAGGGCTCGCGCGAGGCGCTCCGCGTGGCCGGCAAGGCCTCCGTACCGGCGCTGGTCGAGCACCTGCAGGGCCGGATCGCCGGGGATCCCGCCACCGCGGTGGCACTCCTCGCCGAGGTCGGCGATCCGCGCGCGACCGCAACGCTCGCGGCCGAGCTCGAGCGCGGCCGGGTAGCGATGCCCGTCGTGCTCCGCGCGCTCGGCGCCACCGAGGATCCCGCGGCGCTGGTGCCAGTGCTCGGCGCACTTGCCAGCAAGGACGCCGCCATCCGACTCGCCGCGATGGAAGCGCTCCGCCCGCTGATCAGAAATGACGCGCGTGCCGGCGACGTCCTGATGGAGCATCTCGCTGACGAGGATCTCGAAGTTCGCGTGCTCGCTGCCGAGTACCTCGGGATCCTGCGCGTCGGCGCGGCGACCCCGAAGCTGACCTCGCTCGCCGGCCCCGGCAACCCCACGCGCCTGCGCATGGCGGCGATCGACGCGCTCGGGAAGATCGGACGTCCCGAGGCCACCAAGACCCTGCTCGACGTGCTGCGCGAAGGCCCAACCGATCTCCACGGCGCAGCGGCGACCGCGCTCAGCTACATCGACGATGCGAGCGCGATCGCGGCGCTCAGCTCGCAGGCGCAGACGGATCGCGGCCCCACGCGTCACGAGGTCGTGCGTGCGCTCGGCGCGACGTTGCGCGGCCGTCCCGATGCCTCGGCGCGCAAGCTCCTTCGCCAGCTCGCCCTCGATGGCAGCGTGAAGGTCAGCCTCGCGGCGATCGCGGGCCTCGCCGCCGCGCGCGACCCGAGCGATGTGGAGTTCCTGAGAGGCCTGGTCGATCAGGCCGCGGCGGATCGCCGACGCGCGGCCGCCTGGGCGCTCGGCGAGCTCTCCGACCTGAGGGCGGTCGAGACGCTCGCCGCCGGGCTGTCGAGCAAGGACGATCGGTTCGTCGGCGACGCCGCATGGGCGCTCGGCGAGATCTTGGTCGCGAACCCGAAGGACAAGGCGGCGGCGGCAACGACGCAGCGCTTCCTCTATCTCGCCAGGCACGGCGGCTGGGCGGCGGCGATCAACAGCGCCGGCGCTCTCGCCCGCATCATGTGGGCCACACCGCGCGAGGGGCGCGTCGATGTGCTCGGCGCGAATGGCAAACAAGCGCTGATCGCGCTCGCGTTTCACAAGTCGCGGCTGGTCCGGATCAACGTCGCGCACGCGCTCGGCAGCCTCCTCGGCGACGACGACGCGACCAAGGCGCTCGCCCAGCTCCTTCGCGACGACGCGAGCCAGCACGCGCGGATCGCCGCCGCACGCGCCCTCGCCCGGGTCGGCGGGCCGAAGGCCGCGGTGGCGCTCAAGCTCGCCACCAACGACCCCGATCCGGAGATCAAGGCCGCGGTCGTGGCACCACCGCCCGCGCCGCTGCCGCGCTCGGAGTGGCGGCTGTTCTACGTGGTCGATCGGAGCGCCGACGATGCGCCCGTACGTCAGGAGCCGTACTTCCTCCACACGTCCGATGGTCTCGTGTGGGCGAGCTACACCGATGCGCGCGGCGATCTGACGAGCGAGCACGTTCCCGCCGGCGACGAGAAGCCCCAGTCGGCGAACCGCGAACCAGAGTACTGAGGTACCGTCGCGGCCATGGGCTTGTTCGACAAGGTCAAGGCGTTCACCGGGGGCAAGAACATGGCGAAGGTGACGATCACCGTCATCGAGGGCCAGCCCGCGGACGGCGCGACGTTCCCGGTCACCGACTCGGTGCTCAAGGGGACGATGGTCATCGAGGCGCAGCAGGACTGCACGCTACTCGCGACGAAGTACGAGATCTGGCTCTACATCTCGGAGAACCCGGGCGATCCGCAGGGCTCACCGAACCTCGTCGTCGCGGCGATGGATCCGGATCCGGACACCAGCTACTCCGAGGACTGCCTCAAGCTGCCGTGCGACCTGACCACCGGCCAGGTGATCACGCAGCCGTGGCTCGTCGGTGACATCGACCTCGCCAAGGTGCTGCAGAAGAACGGCTATTCGGAGCCGCAGGAGGCGATCGGCGACGGCAGGGTGCGGCTCGTCGTGAAGTGCATCGCGGACGTGAAGGGCTCGCCATTCGATCCTTCCGCGGAAGTCAGCATCCCGCTGACCGCCTAGTCACGCCTAGTCAGCCTCGGTCAGGCCGCGCGCTTGATGCCGTAGTCCTTCGCGGCGAAGCCGGCGAGCTCGGTCTCGAGGACGCGGCGCGCACGGAACAAACGGGACATCACGGTACCGATCGGCACGTGCAGCGCATCGGCGATGTCCTTGTACTTCTCGCCCTTGAGGTCCGCGCGCTCCACGACGTCGCGGTACTCCGGTCCCAGGCGATCGAGCGCGGTCTTGACCTCGTCGCACAGCTCGTCCTCGACGACGGCTTCTTCGAGGTCGTCGGTGCGGTCCTGGTCGCGACCGTAGAGGGCGATCAGCGCGTCGCCAGGGCGCTCGGTCGCGAACCGCTGGTGACGGCGGCGCTTGCGATACCCGTTGATGAACGCGTTGGTCAGGATGCGAAACAGCCACGCCCGGAGGTTCGAGCCCGCCTGGAAGCTGTCCCACGCGCACATCGCGCGGAGCAGCGTCTCCTGGACCAGGTCCTTCGCCATGTCGGGATCGCGGCAGATCCGCATCGCCACGCCGAACAGCTCCTGCTGGTGCGGGATGCATGCGATCTCGAACGCCTGGTGCGGCGGCGCCGGCTCGGTCGCGACCACGCGCAGCGTTCGCCCCACGGGCGCGCTCCCGTTCGGGCGGACCATGCGGGAGGAGGACGGAACGCTGGAGACCGGCTGGCTGTTCTTCGAACGCGACATGCCCAGGTCAAAAGCACCCCTCGTGCCACGAGCAACCCATTGATCAGAAAGGGCGTTTTTCGATACGAGGGCGTGGAGACACAGGGCGCGTCTCAAGCCGGACGCGAGATCATTTCCCGAGATCGCCAGTGGGACGTCATCCGACATGCTCATGGTCTCCTGGGGATCCGGACGTCACTCCGGATCGAGGAGTCGCACGTCGAACCTTCAGCCGAGCTGGGCGATGACCGCGGCGATCACCGTCCCGAGGTCCGCCGACACCGCGCCGCGACCGTGCACCCGCTCGAGACGCTCGCCGGCGAGGCCGTGGATGTAGACGCCGGCGCGCGCCGCATCCACCGGCGCGACCCCCTGTGCGAGCAGCCCCCCGATGGTTCCCGCCAGCACGTCACCGCTGCCGCCGGTGGCGAGCGCCGGGCCGCCGGTCGGGTTGATCGCGCAGTGGTCGTCGCCTAGGGTTCCGTCACACACGATCGTGCGCGCGCCCTTGAGCACGACGACCGCGCGCGTGGTCGCCGCGAGCGCGCGCGCAGCCGCGAGCCGATCGGCCTCGACCACTCTCGCCGTGGTGCCGAGCAGGCGCGCGGCCTCGCCCGGGTGCGGTGTGATCACGATCGGCCCCGCGGCGGCGGCGATCACCGCCGGATCGTTTGCGATCATGGTGAGCGCGTCGGCATCGAGGACCGCGGGCACGCCAGCGGCCATGACCTCGCGCAGCCAACCACGCGCATCGGCATCCGTGCCAAGACCACAACCGATCACGACGGCGGCCTTGCCGGCGATCAAGTCCGCGATAGGTCCGGTCACGGCTCTGGTCATCACCGAGTCGGGTGCGATCAGATCATCGCCAGCGTGGGTCGCGAGCGTGGACAGCCCAGCACCCGCGCGCAGCGCCGCCATCGCCGCGAGCCGCCCTGCCCCGCGCATGCCCGGCGCGCCGCCGATGATCAACGCGTGGCCGCGCGTACCCTTGTGATCCAGCGCTTGCGGTTTCGGAAGCCAGCGGCGCACATCCGTCTCCTCCACGAGCCCCGCACGCACGATGGCCGTGGCAAGCACGCCCGCCGGGATGCCGATGTCGCAGATCTCGATCTCGCCGCAGCGGGCGAACCCCGGCGCACTGACCAGCGCGATCTTGTGCGCCGCCATCGCGACCGTGCCGTGGGCCTCGACGCAGGCGCCGCCGACGAACCCGGTGTCGCTGTCCATCCCCGACGGCACATCCACCGCGATGCGATGCCGCGTTCCGTTGATCGCCGCGACCACCTGCGCGAGGTGGCCCTCGATCGGCCGCACGGGGCCGATCCCGAACAGCGCATCCACGCAGACCTCGCAACCGGCGATCGCCGCCGCGACCTCGTCCAGCTCCAGGGTGGTCTGGATCATCCGCA
Organism: Myxococcales bacterium; assembly: GCA_043759315.1. Classification (GTDB taxonomy): domain Bacteria; phylum Myxococcota_A; class Polyangia; order Haliangiales; family Haliangiaceae; genus JABFXX01. The sequence goes on along the minus strand of JAYVLW010000281.1, from coordinate 2,592 downwards.
CCACCCCGCCCGCGCGCTCGAGGATCGCGAGGTGCGTCGCCGCATCGCCCTTGACTACCGCTCGCGGAACCGCGAGGTACGCGACCGCGTCCACCCCGTGATCGCGAAGCACGCGCGCGACGACGAACCCATCGCCCCCGTTGTTGCCCGGGCCGCACACCACGGCGACGTGCCCGTGTTGTCCGAGCGCGCGCAGCACGGTCTGTGCGACCGCCCGCCCGGCGGTCTCCATCAAGGCCACCCCGGGAAGCCCGATCTCCTCGATCGTCGCACGATCGAGGGCGCGCATCTCGTCGGCGGTCACAACCGGCAGCACCCCGGCAATCTACCCCACCTGTGTTGCCCCCGTAGGCAGTGGCGTCGGCGTAGGCGAATTCCGAGCGCGACCGTGAGATGTCAGGCGCGGCAGCTCTTCATGAGCTGGGCGGTGATCTCCTCGGCCCAGCGCTGGATCTTCGATTGGTCCATGCCTTCGATCATCACGCGGACCTTGCTCTCCGTCCCGGAGTAGCGCACGAGGACACGCCCGTCGTCGCCGAGCTGGTGCTCGACGTCCTTGATGATCTTCTGGACCTCGGGGAGCTGATCGAGCGGGACCTTCTTCTCGACCGCGGTGTTGATCAACACCTGAGGCGTGCGGGTCATGACCTGCGCGAGCTCCGACAGCGGCTTGCCCTCCTTCGCCATGATCGCGAGCACCCGCAGCGCGGCGACGATGCCATCACCGGTGGTGGCGTGATCAAGAAACACGAGATGGCCGGATTGCTCGCCGCCGAGGTTGTAGCCGTGCTTGCGCATCTCCTCGACGACGTAGCGATCGCCCACCTGGGTGCGCACGAGGCGACCGCCGGCGCTGCGGAGCGCGCGCTCGAGTCCGATGTTCGACATGACCGTGGTGACGAGGGTGTCCTTGACCAGGGTCTTCTGCTGGAGCATCCGCGTGGCGCACAGCGCCATCACGGCATCGCCATCGATGATCGTGCCGTGCTCGTCGCACAGCACGAGCCGATCCGCGTCGCCATCGAACGCCACGCCGATGTGCGCATCGTGGTTTCGCACCGTCTCCGCCATGATCTGCGGATGCAACGCGCCGGCATGGGCGTTGATGTTCTTGCCGTTCGGGTTCGTGTGGATCGCGATGACCTTCGCGCCGAGCTCCTCGAAGACGGCCGGGCCCACGCGATAGGCGGCGCCGTTCGCACCGTCGACGACAATGCGCAGGCCATCGAGCGTGAGCTCGCTCGGGAACGTGGCCTTGCAATAGACGATGTAGCGTCCGCGCGCGTCCTCGATCTTGCGCGAGTAGCCGACATCGGCCGGCGCGGCGCGCTGCGCATCGAGCTCCGGCGACGCCATCAGCGCCTCCATCTCGGCCTCGACTTGATCGGGGAGCTTGTAGCCATCCCGGGCGAACACCTTGATGCCGTTGTCCTCGAACGGGTTGTGCGACGCGGAGATCACGACCCCGGCATCGCAGCGCATCGACGACGTGATGAACGCGATGCCAGGCGTCGGCAGCGGGCCGGTGAGCCAGACGTCGGCGCCCATCGCGACGATGCCCGCGGCAAGCGCGGACTCGAACATGTAGCCGGAGAGACGGGTGTCCTTGCCGATGGCGATACGGGTGTGACGCCCCGGCTGCCGCAGGCGCGCTGCGATCGCCATGCCCAGGCGCATCACGGTGGCGCTGGTCATAGGCTCGAGGTTCGCGACACCGCGCATGCCGTCGGTGCCGAACAAAGAACGACCGTTACTCATCGCGACGTTGGTAGCATGCAAGGCCGTATCGAGGCGCGCCCCGAGGTGAGGAGGACGCGAGGCTGCCTACTTCTGCGGCGCGAGCTTGACCCGCTCCGGAGAGATCCGGACGCCGACGCCGGGCGGGAGGCCCTCGACGACGACCTCGGCCTCGCGGCTCTTGTCGCCCGGGACGATCTTGACCACGGGGGTCATCGCATCCTTGGTCTTCTCGACGGCCAGCAGCGCTCCGGTCAGCGTGATCTCGACCTGGCGCGGGCTGATGCTCCACTTGCTCGGATCGACGCCGTCGCCCTTCACACCGACGACGACGGCGGGGAACTTGCGGGTCACGAGCTCTTCGTCGATCTGGACGTGGACCGCGATCGAGTCGGGGCCCACGACCTCGATGCCATCGGGCGGTACGAGCTGGGCGGCCGAGCTGAAGGTCTCGGTACGGCCCTCCAGGCTGATCTCGCGCGTGCGTATGCTCGCGAGCGCGGCGATCAGCTTGTCGGCACCGCGGACCTTCACGGTCGGCGGCGTCGGCTTGATCTCGAGGGCGATGTAGCCGTGCTGTGGGCGCCCGGCGACGCTCGGCTGGACCTCGACGAGCTTCTCGGTGCGCTTGTCGAACGCGACCCGCATCGAGCGCGGCGAGATGCCGGCGATCGTCACGCCGGTCGGCGCGACGACCATGTCGGGGGTGATCGCCACCTCGCCGTTCGCGGCACCGCGCAGGTCGATGCTGATCCGGCCGAGCTCCTTCTCGTCGAACTTGCGAAGCCGCCGCCACGGGCCCTTGATGGTCACCTTGACCTCTTCGACGCGCTCGCTCACCAGCACGCGGTCATC